>NZ_JANSHP010000053.1:12919-73952 GCF_047502605.1 Synechococcus sp. RC10A2 | reverse complement strand
ACGGGTTCTTTTGTGGACTGCGTAAGAATCCCCCGCCTTCAGGCGGTGGGAGTGTCAAGACTGCGGTCGCCTCCGTCGATAGTCTCGATGGGCCAGATTGAAGTAATCCTGAGTTGGATGCTGAGGAGTAAATCGGTGGGGATTCACAAGCAATGGCTCAAATAGCCCGCTAAAAGGTTCGGATCCCTGCCCTCTGCTGTCTAAGGAAAGAGCATACAATTGAGGAAGACTAGCCCCGTGATGGACACGTGAACATGCTGAAACGAATCAGTCGAAGCTGCCGGCCCCTGCTGGCCATTGCCCTGGCTTTGATCTTGGCCTTGGCCCCCGTCAGTGCCGTCTGGGCGCGCAGTGGTGGTCGCATTGGCGGTGGCTCTTTCCGCTCTCCGACCTTCTCTGCCCCCCGCTCTGTTGGCCCCCGCTCGGCTCCGGTGTACCCCAGCTATGGAGGGGGGTTCGGCTTTCCCCTGGTGGTGCCCTTTTTCTGGGGTGGTGGTGGCGGCCTGCTGACACTGCTGCTGCTCATCGGGGCAGGTAGCTTTCTGGTGCGCAGCCTGCGCTCGGCTGTTTCCGAAGATGGCGACGAGGGGGTTGCTGACCCGCCAGTAACCCTGGCTCAGGTGAAAGTGGGCCTGCTGGCCAGCGCCCGGCAACTGCAAAAAGACATGAACGCCCTGGCTCTGGAAGCGGATACCCAATCGCCGGAAGGGCTGAGCCAACTCCTGCAAGAGGTCACCCTCGGCTTGATGCGCTACAGCGACTACTGGGCCTATGGCCATGCCCAAGCAGAGAAGCTGCCTCTCTCCCGCGCCGAGTCTCTGTTCTACCAAGCCTCTTTGCAAGAGCGCAGCAAGTTTAGCGCCGAAACCCTCAGCAACCGCAACAACCAAATCCAACAGGTTCCCCAAGCGGTCCTTAAACGCGCTGCTGCCGGGATCCCGGATGTCGGCGAGTATCTGGTCGTTACTCTACTAGTTGCGTATCGCGGCAACTTAGGTACACTACCTGTAGTTAAATCTGCGGCGGATCTGCGGCAGTGCCTGCTGCAGTTGGCCTCCATTCCGGCGGAGCGAATTGTGGCGATCGAAGTGCTGTGGACGCCGCAGTTGGAAGGAGACACCCTGTCGGCAGAGGCGCTGTTGACCGAGTACCCGGAAATGCGGCTCCTGTGAGAGCGCTGGAGTGAGGAGACGGCTGCTGTCGGCTAGGGGTCTCGCCGCCAAGGGAGGTTCTATGTCCGGGTTTGATGCTTCGGCAGACAGGAGCCGTCGTTCTCCTTGGGCTGTATTGCGTTACAAGAGTCAAGCAGATTCCCTGCTGGATGAGCTGCTTGAGGATTTGGAGCACAGCCTTGAAGAAGGGCTGGTGGAAGAGTACCCCTATTGGGGCACGCGCCCGCCGCTGCCTTTGCGGCGCTCTTCTATGGCCTCAGGGATCCTACTGGGTTTGGCCTTGGCGGCCACTCTGGTAGCAGGGCTAGCCTTCTGGACGACCCTGCGCCGCCGGGCGGGAGTCTTTTCTCAGGCCAATTCTCCTTGGCTGAGGGATCCTGTGACTGAGGCCTCCGATTCTCCCAACTCGGATTTCCGGCTGGCCCAGGAACAGGAACCATCTCGGCCCCCAGAGGCGGGAGGTAAAACTCCTCGAGATCCCTCTGAGGAAGTTTCGTCTCAGGAGCCACCTAGGATCACCTTAGCCGAGCCAGAGGCGAAAACAACCCCCGTAAGGCCGCCAGCGGCCACCGCTCCTACCCCTGCAGCGGCAACCAGCGCTTCTCCTCCCTCCCTCAGGTCTGCGCCGGTGCGGATCCCGCCTCAACCGCCGCCGCAGATGAAGCTGGTGGGGTTGATCCACGATCCGGGCGATCCCAAGGCTCTGATTCTGATCGACAACGTGGTGCGACAGGTGCCGGTTGGCCAGGCGGTGAAAGCAGAGTGGCGGGTCACCTCCATCAGCCCCTACGGGGTGAGGGTAAGCAATGGCGCTCAAAGCGTCACCTTGCAATTGGGGTTGTCGCAACGGCTCTAGATATCTCTCTTGACATCTGGAGAGGGATCCCTGTGGAAAG
Organism: Synechococcus sp. RC10A2; assembly: GCF_047502605.1. Classification (NCBI taxonomy): domain Bacteria; kingdom Bacillati; phylum Cyanobacteriota; class Cyanophyceae; order Synechococcales; family Synechococcaceae; genus Synechococcus; species Synechococcus sp. RC10A2. Next base: position 71,884 of record NZ_JANSHP010000053.1, on the reverse strand, counting down.
TTGGATCAAATCGAAAAAGGGAGAAGGGGCAGATGCAATTTACCAAGCTGGGGCGAATGAGCCGCTGCAGAGTGGGGTTGGGCTTGGCTTTGGGGTACCTCTGTCTTGGTCTGTTCGCTTGTCGCCGTGCGCTCCCCTCCTCTGGCTCTCCATCGGGGATCCCACCGGCCTACGCCCATCGCCCGCAACTGCAGGGCAAGGCGCTGGTGGAGCTAGAGGTGCAAACTGCTGAGGGAGCGGGCAAGGTGATCTTGGAGATTCACGGGGAGGAGGCGCCCCTCACGGCTGGCCAGTTTGTGGATTTGGTGCAGCGGGGCTTTTACAACGGTCTCACCTTCCATCGAGTGGAGAAAGATCCCCAACCTTTTGTGGTGCAAGGAGGGGATCCGCGGGGAGATGGCACCGGTGGCGCTACCGAGCCGGGCAGCAACCGCCTGCGCACCATCCCTTTGGAGATTCAGGTGCGTGGGGAGCCTCACCCCCGCTACAACACCTTGATTGAGGATCCCATCGCCCTGAGCAAGCTGGCCTTGCCCCATCGCTTGGGCGCGGTGGCCATGGCCCGTTCTAGCCCGCTGGATTCGGCCTCTTCCCAGTTTTACATCGCCCTCTCTGCTCTGCCGATCCTGGATGGGCGCTATGCGGTGTTCGGCTATGTCACCAGTGGCATGGAGTGGGTGGAGCGCCTGCAGGTGGGGGATGTGATCCGCTCGGCGCGGGTGCTGGAAGGAGCGGACTTGCTGCAGGTTCCCGGATCTCCAGATTCAACTGCAAACTAGGGACCTCGGCGGCTTATGATGGGCTGCAGCCAGGATTTGCTTGCTTGGCTGCTTTTTCCGCCTTCATTCTGGCCTTTTGCCTGGGGAGAAGAGATTTTCGTGCTCCTGCCCTCCCCGCCAACGGCACCAATCTGCCCGCGCCCCTTCATGTACCAAGATGCCTTTTCTCCCCTAGACGAGCTGCCACCTCACTCGCCGCCGGAGGTAGATGTGGAGCGGATGCTGCAGCAGTTGCAGGATCCGGATCCCCGTTTGCGGATGCAGGCGGCCCGCGCCTTCTGTGAGATCGAAGAGCCCCGTGCCGTGCCGTCCCTGTTGGCTCTGCTCAGGGATCCCTGCCCATTGGTGCGGGTAGGGGCGGCCTATGCCCTAGGTCGAAATTCGGATCCCTGTGAGGTGGAGCTGCTGATCGACAGCTTGCGCCGGGATTGGAATGGCTATGTGCGCAAAGGGTTGGTGTGGGCCCTGGGCAATGCCAAGGATCCGCGGGCCTATCCGGTGTTGCTGGAAGTATTGGCCGGAGATATCACAGCCGTGCGACTGTGGGCGGCCAGCGCCCTCGGACAATTGGCCCAAGCTCAGGTGTTGCCCGGCCCGGCCTTGCAAGAGGTGGCGGCAGCCCTCTGTCGGGGCTTGGCCCACGATCCGGTGGCGGCAGTCCGCGGCAACTGCGCCTGGAGCCTAGGGATCCTAGGGCAACATCTGAAGCCGGCGACGCCCTATACAGCTCTCTATCAAATGCTCACCAAGCAGTTGCTGGCCAGCGCCAGCGGCGACCCTGACTGGGGAGTCCAGGATGATGCGCGACTTGCCCTGCAAAAGCTGGCAGATCCGGATTTGTCTGGAAAAACTGGGTAACTTCGACTGACCTGGTCGAGCCCAGGCAGCTCGGCCCCAGAGCAAGCTAGGAGCGACGGCTTCAGCGAACCAGGTCAAGCAGCCAGGCAAAGTAGAAGCGGCTTCGAATGGTTCGGCGTTGTTGCACTTTCCAGCCCCACTCGGCCAGGTGGCCCACCAACGTCGCCTCGCGGTGTTGATAGGCGCGGGTGGTTTTGCTGGGGCCAGGGAAGAACTCCCCTACTTTCTTCAGCAGCGTCAGCCAGGGGGTTTTGGGAGCAAAACTGAAGATCAGGCGAGAGCGGGCCAGGCAAGTTAGGTGGTTGAGCATGCGCAGGGCGTCGGCTTCGGGATAGTGGATCATCACATCCAGGCAGACGACGACATCGTACTCCCCCGTCAGTTCCTCCAAATCCAAAACCTGAAACTGGGGGTTGTCTGTGGATCCCAGCTCCATCTGTTGGCGGCGACGCGCTTCGTTGACCATTTGCTCGGAAATGTCGCTGGCAAACACCTGCGCCCCTCGGGCGGCCAAAGGCAAGCTAAGGCTGCCCACTCCGCAGCCGGCATCGCAAATGCGCAGACCGGAGGGATCCCCCAGCCATTGCAACACCGTCTCGACTGTGCGGGCATGGCCCAGTCGAATATCTTTCTGGACAAAATTGACTTCCTCGTTGCCGTAGATGCGCCGCCAGCGCTCGAAACCGACGGTGTTGAAGTAATTGCGGACAATGGCTTTTTCTTGCATAGAACTTCCAGCTACACGACCTCCTCAGGGGCCTTCCTTGCCGATGCGGATACATTCTACCCCGAAGCCGCTGCCGCCACTCCCAGCGCCTGTCCCATGGCTGTATTAGAATTAACTTGCCTTCACTGGAATAAAACTCAATGACGGAAGCTGAGATTGCCCAGGCGTTGCAGGCTCGCTTGGCCGTCCCTGTCAAGATCGCCGTCAAGCGTCGCCAGGCTCACCTGCACGTTCTCCTCAACCGCTCCCCGCAAACCCAGCTCGACTATCCCCATCTCACCCAACAGGTGCGAGCCGCGCTGGAGGCGTTGGGCCTATCCGGCCTGGAGCAGGTGACGGTCTATGGGCGAGCGTCAGGACATTCCGAATACGAGTGGCAGCAAACCCAGCCGCTGCGGGATCCTCTCTTGAGCGCTGAGGAGACCACGCTCGTGCTGGAAAAGCAAGGCAACCGGCTGCTGCAGGATCTAACGCTGGTTGCTCCCGATTCCGCCGGCCCCCAGCCTGAGCCCAAAGAAAAGGGTCCCGGCCAAAAAGCTGCTGGCAAAGGCGGATCCCCTATTGCCTGGCTGTGGCCGGCAGGAGCAGTGCTGATGGTCGGGATGGCGGTGGCGGTTTTGCTTCTTTTCTTTCTCTAGAAAGCAGTCTGGCTGGGGATCAGGCCGGCTGTGGCGAAGGCCGGGATCCAGACGGGGCCGAGCGAGTCAATGCCGCCCTCTGCAGGGCATCCTGCAGCATCCGCTCCACCAGCTCCGTAAACGTCCAGCCCAGAGCTGCCGCCGCCTCTGGGCAAAGCGAAGTGGGGGTCATCCCGGGCAGGGTGTTCACCTCCAGCACCCAAGGGTTCTCGTCGGCATCCACCCGCAGATCCACCCGCGCCAGACCTTCACATCCCAACACCCGATAGGCCCTTAGCCCTGCCGCCTCGCAGCGGGCCAGCCCTGCCGCGCTGAGGGAACAGGGGATCAAATGCCGTGAGCCGCCGGGGGCGTACTTGGCTTCGTAATCGTAAAAATCTCCCTGGGCAGGGATGATCTCAATGGCCGGGAGAACCTGGCCGGAGAGAATGGAGAGGGTGATCTCCTTGCCGGGAATGTAGCGCTCCAGGAAGACCCGCGAGGAGACCGAGCTGGCCAACGCCAGCCCCTGAGCCAACGACACCTCATCCCGCGCAAGGCTAATCCCCACCGTCGAGCCGCTGTTGCTGGGCTTCACCACCAGCGGGGATCCCAAACGCGCCACACACTCGGCCCAGGAGAGCGGCTGCGCTTCATCCCAGACCAGCCACTCAGGAGTGGGAATCCCTTCGGCCCGAAAGATCTGCTTGGAGACCAGCTTGTCCATGGCCAGAGCGCTGGCCAACGGCCCGGATCCCTGATAGGGCAAGCCCAGCCACTCCAGCATCCCCTGCACTACCCCATCCTCACCGCCGGGGCCATGCAGGGCAATCCAGACGAAGTCGCAGCCTGCCTGCCGTTCCTGCCAAAGGCGCAGCGGCAGATCCTCCTCGGGGTCGATCAACTTCGCCCGATGCCCCAGATCCTCCAGCGCCCGCTTACAGGCTTTGCCCGTTACCAAAGAAACCTGACGTTCTGCCGAACGACCCCCTGCCAAGATAACAATGTTCATGGCTTAACCCCAAAGCACTCCCCACTCCCAGCAACCGGCACCAGGATAGCCGCATTCCCTCACTCTAACCTACGAAGGAGGACGGCGGCGGCGCAAAAACTCGGGAATGTCCAAGCCCCCGGATGCAGGGGGCTCAGGCTCAGGGGGCTGTCGAGGCGGTGGCTCAGAGCCAGAGGCAGTGGTCCTACGCGTCCCCACCCCCCCCTTGTTGGCGACCGAGGCTTTGGATCCAGAAGCGGCAGCCGACCGCGATCCGTCAAAACCGGTGGCGATGACGGTGATGCGCACCTCCCCTTGCATGCGCTCGTCCTGGACGGTGCCGAAGATGATGTTGGCTTCTGGATCCACTGCCTCAGCGATAATCTCAGCGGCTACCGTGACCTCGTGCAACGACAGATCCAGCCCGCCGGTGATGTTGAAGAGCACGCCCTTGGCCCCTTCGATGGAAGTTTCCAAAAGGGGAGAGGAGACGGCGGTAATGGCAGCTTCGCGGGCGCGGGACTTGCCGGATCCCATGCCAATGCCCATCAAGGCAGTGCCGGCATCGGCCATCACGCTGCGCACGTCGGCAAAATCCACGTTGATCATGCCGGGGATGAGGATGATATCCGAAATGCCCTGCACCCCCTGACGCAAGACATCGTCCGCGACGCGAAAAGCCTCGTGCACAGGAGTTTGCTCAGAGATCACCGAGAGCAGCTTGTCGTTGGGGATCACGATCAGGGTATCGACCGCCTCCTGCAGCGCTTGGATCCCTTCTTCGGCCTGCTTGGTGCGCCGCTTGCCCTCAAAGGAAAAAGGCCGCGTCACCACCCCCACCGTCAGGGCACCGCTGGCCTTGGCAATCTGGGCGACGATAGGGGCTCCACCGGTGCCCGTGCCCCCTCCCATGCCGGCGGCAATAAAGACCAAATCTGCCCCTTTGAGAGCCGCTGCAATTTCTTCGCTGGACTCTTCGGCGGCTTTCTGACCAATGGCCGGGTTGCCGCCTGCCCCCAGCCCGCGGGTTAACTTTTGCCCGATTTGCAGGCGGTTCACCGTTGATGTCGAGCACTGCGCAAGGGCCTGAGCATCCGTGTTGATACTCCAAAACTCAACACCCTTGAGGTTGCTGGCCGCCATCCGACTGACCGCGTTGCCACCTCCACCCCCCACGCCCACCACCTTAATTTTCGCGGCATTGCTCAGCATGTTCTCCTCTGGATGAGCCGCTGCCTTGGTCTGGGCTCCGTTTCTTTCATACTCGACCTGAGAGTCCTCCCCCGTGTAGCGCTCACTCCAATGGGAAGGCGTTGACTGAGTTTGCTCCAAGCCTTGCCCAGGACTGGGAGGATGGAAGTCTGACCAATGGTTAGATGGCATGTCAGCCCTCAAGATAGCTTAATTCTGGCAAATATCGAACATGCTAGCTGATTTAATATAAGGCAACTCTCTTCAGATGCCAACGGTGAAGACGTTTGCGGATCTTCTAGCTAGGCGAATGCAGCCCCCAAAAAGAGCCTCATCCGGATAATCTGGGCGCTTTCATGTTTCGTACTTTGCCTATGAATCTTCTCTCGCAGTTAAGCTTCCTCTTTTGTACAAGCGAGGTTCCTATCGAAGGGTACGTATTCCCGAACACCTAGTAGATAGAGCCCAAATTAGGACGAACTGTTGCCCCCAGCGCGCTTCGGTCGGAGCTGAGCTTGCGCTTGCCTAAAAGCTAACTTTGCGTTTTCTTTTCGGAGTATTCGAGAATACTCACCCCTCCCAATTCGAGCCTGGCAGACCAACCGCCAATTTTTGCCGATTTTTAATGCTGAGGTTTGGGTATTCTGCAAACTACCCCACGGCTAAAGCCGAAGGCTTCTGCGCCGAAAGAGCCGGTGGGGGGGTGCCGTCGGGGATCCGCGCCATGGGCTTAGAGCGGCTGCAAATGGATCTCGGCGTTCAGCCGCTGGCACAGGGATCCCCCTGATCCTGCGCCGTCGTCCTGCTGGCCAGGGCCTCTACCACTTCGTCGGAGTTGGCAGTCAGCACCACAACGGGGCGCTCGCAGGCGAGGGGGAAAGCGTGCCAGGTGCCGCGGTGCAGCAGCAGCCCGTGCCCAGGGGGGAAGCGCAGGGCTTGCACTTTGTCTAGGTCGGGGAGGGTTTTGGGGGGAGCCATGACCATGATGAATGGCTCCTGTCCCAAGGCTATAAACACATACGCAGGTGGCGCTCCGGCAGAGCACGGCCGGGTAGCCGGGCAGGATCTTGGCGGTGCGGATGACGGCTTTGCCGGTGTACCAGCAGTCGATCCTAGTTTTTTTCGGGGCAGCCGAAGAAAGGGAGGAGCAGGCAACGGTTTTCTCACCCCAGTCTGAGTCTCTGCGGGCCTTATTCTGGTGAGCTGGGCGAGTTAAACTGCCTCTCGATGATGTGGCAAATTTGCCTGGCAGCGGTGCCGTCGCCGAAGGGGTTTTGAGCCTGGGCCATGCGGGCGTAGGCCTGGGGATCCGTGAGCAATTCTCGGGCCGCCTCCAGGATCTTTTCGGGATGGGCGCCCACCAGGCGGGCGGTGCCGGCAGCAATCGCCTCAGGGCGCTCGGTGGTCTGCCGCAGCACCAGCACCGGTTTGCCCAAAGCTGGCGCCTCTTCTTGAATGCCGCCGGAATCGCTGAGGATGAGAGTGCAGCGCTGCATGGCGCTGACCCAGCAGGGATAGTCCAAGGGCTCGGTAAGAAAAACTCGCTCCCGGGATCCCAACAGGGCCTGCAGGGGCTCTCGCACCGCGGGGTTGGGGTGGAGAGGCAAGAGGAGGGCCGTGTCGGGGAACTCCGCCAAAATCTGCAGCAGAGCCTGGCCGATGGCTATTAAGGGATCCCCCCAGTTTTCCCGCCGGTGCACAGTAACCAACAAAACCCGATAGCGCCCCCAGTCCAAGCCAGGGATGGGGCAGGGGATCCCAAGCGCAGCTACCTGTAGCAGGGCATCGATGACGGTGTTGCCCGTGCAATAGATAGAGCCGATCACGCGGCTTTGCTTCAGGTTATCCACCGCTTGCGGCGTGGGAGCAAAGTGCAGGCTGGCCAACTGAGAAATGAGACGGCGATTGGCCTCTTCGGGAAAAGGGTGGTAGAGATCGTCGGTGCGCAGGCCGGCTTCCACATGGCCTACTGGAATGCGTTGGTAAAAAGCAGCCAGGGCAGCGGCAAAGGCGGTGGTGGTATCGCCCTGCACCAAAACCAGTTGGGGCCGCTGCGCCTGCAAGTAGGGTTCTAGACCCCGCAGGGTGGCTTCGGTGATGTCGGTCAGGCTTTGGCGGGGACGCATGATCTCCAGATCCCGATCCGCCCGTAGGCCGAAGAGCCGCATCACCTGATCCACCATCTCCCGGTGTTGCCCTGTCAGGATCACCTCGGTGCGCAGGTGGGGACTGGCCCGCAGGGCCTGGATTACCGGAGCCAGCTTAATGGCTTCGGGCCGCGTGCCCAAGATCACAGAAACCAGAGGAAGGGAGGTCATAGGCTCAAGGGCATCGGCGCCTGGGGGAAGCGAGCAACTCTGGCCCCGCTCCAGACAGATCGGCCGTCAAATCGGGTTTTGGAAAGGCCCTGACTGGGATCGGAGGCTCCCGCCTGCCTGGTTCTCAAGTTACGGCAGCACAGCCTCTGTAGATGGGGATGTTTCCGGGGCCAACTATAGGCAAAGAGAAACCAGCAGAGGGCGCTCCCCCCGATCTTAACCCCCGATTGCTCTACCTTTTGCTTCGCCGAAGCCAGCCCTGGGCAGGGATCCGGCAAAAAACATCAAAACCAAACAGCGCTGCTCGCTCCCTGCCCACCTCGCCCAAGTGGGCCCAGAGGCTGCCGGGCCGGGGACAGTTACCAGGGCCTCTAGATCCAGCCAAAAGCCTGGAGAGACAGGAATCCGTATCCGCCCTCTTCTACTGCCCTCCAATAGCTTGCCGAGGGCTATGGCTCGCCGAAACAAATTGCGCAGGGGCGGAGAGACTCTTAGCGGCGTTTGATCCGTGGGTATCTTGCATGTCGTTCGATGGTTGCCTCAGAGGGGCTGAGAGCCCAAAGCTGACCCCGAGCCTATATCCAGCCCATCTCATCACAAACGAGGGTAAACACCGTTGCACAACTGGCCACTAGCAGCGATATAAAGGGCGGCTGGCCATGAGCCATGCAAACAGCCGCTGCCAGCGAAGCGCCCACAGCAGCAGAAAAAGTGCGACCTGCCCAGTTGCCTTTGGAGGGTTTGTCAGAGGGATTAAATTTGTTAAACATTTTGACGCAAGCAATGGGGTACAAAAGGGATGATTCACAAGGATTTCGCCTCAGGCTATCACTCTCAGATGAAATTTCGGCGGGATTCAGGACTATTCTCAATACTTCTTCGCTTAGGCTTCAATCTTTCGTAAAATTGCGCTAAGGTATTCGTAGTCGTCCCGCAACAGCGAGCTCAACTGCCGCCCTGCTTGCACCAACCAGTGGCGATCCCGGTTCAAGATCCGGTAAGTCTGACGGATGACAGCGGCCACCAACTCGTCGCTGGGGATCCCGTTGACACGCAGCAGGGTGCGCAAAAACTCAAAAGAGCGGCAAAACTCCCTTACCTCGCTTTCAGAGCAGGGGTAAACTGGCTGGTGGATCTGGGGCGGGCGCGGCGGCAGATACTGATAAACCCGCCCCCCGCCAACGAAGCCGACAATGGCAGCGCGGAAATCGCTGCGCAACATGGCGAAAATCTGGGGTTGCTGCTCCCGCAGTTCCCGGGGGGAGAGGCCCAAGGCCCTGGGACGGTGAACGGTGTCGATGGGAGTGATGGCGGCATAGCAGACCACTCCATAGATCCAGTTGCCGGTCTCCTCGTCTTGCGAGCGGATCCAACTGCCGAGGGCGGGCAGGGGCGGGAAGCTCAGGCGTTCTGGCTCTAGGCACTGGGCCACAAGGGTGGTGGTGTTGGCCTCCACCACTTCTCCCAGGGCAGAGGGGGGTGGGGAGATGGCTTGGGATCGCATCCTTCCTCCGCTTTCTCAAGGCCAATGGCTGGGAGGTCGCTCTGGGGTCGCGGACAGAGGGGGCAAGCGGGAATGGAGGCAGGGCCGCTGCTCAGCTCTCCAAGGGCAGCCCAGAGCCAGGTGAGGAGGGGGGCAGCGGGGGTTCTTCTGCCGGCTCTGTCTGTTGGTAGCGGGCCTGGGCCCGTTGCAAGGCTTCCCGCACCACCGCAAAGCCAGTGCCTCCAGCGCTGAGCCGCGCGGCCACCACCTGGCGGGGATCGATGGCCGCAAAGATATCCTCCTCAAAGGCTCGATGAAAGCTTTTCCACCGCTCCAGGGGCAGATCTTTGAGCAGAATTCCCTCTGCCACACAGGTACGCACGATCTGACCCACCAGATCGTGGGCGGCGCGAAAGGGGATCCCTTTTCGCACCAGATAGTCGGCCACGTCGGTGGCGTTGGAGAAGTCTTCCTGCACCGCGGCCTCCATGCGTTGGGTTTGGAATTGGATCCCTTCCCGCAGCAGGATGGTCATCGCCTCCAAGCAAGCCTTCACAGTATCGACGGTATCGAAGAGCCCCTCTTTGTCCTCTTGCAAATCTTTGTTGTAGGCCAGGGGCAGCCCCTTCAAGGTGACCAGCAGAGCTTGGAGATGGCCGAACACCCGCCCTGTCTTGCCCCGCACCAATTCCAGCACATCGGGATTCTTCTTCTGGGGCATGAGGCTGGAGCCCGTGGCACAGGCATCGGTGAGGGCGACAAAGCCAAACTCCTGGGTGGCCCAGAGGATGAGCTCTTCCGAGAGACGGCTGAGATGCACCAAGATCAGGCTGGCGGCAGCGTGGAACTCCACCAGGTAGTCCCGGTCGCTGACGGCGTCTAGGCTGTTGGCACTGATGCGCTCAAAGCCCAGCAGATGAGCAACCAGTTGCCGGTCGATGGGCAAGGAAGTGCCGGCCAAGGCCCCGGAGCCCAGGGGACAGACGTTGACCTCTTCCCGCACCCGTCCCAACCGTTGCCAGTCCCGCCAGAGCATTTCTTCATAGGCCAAAAGGTGGTGGGCCAAGCTGATGGGCTGGGCCCGCTGCAGGTGGGTGTAGCCGGGCAGGATTGTCTCCACATGCTGGCTGGCCAAGTCCAACAAAACCCCCCGCAGCTCCCAGAGAGCCTGCCGGATGGTGTCGATTTCATCCCGCAGGTAGAGGCGCAGGTCGGTGGCCACTTGGTCGTTGCGGGAGCGCCCCGTGTGCAGTTTTTTGCCCACTTCCCCCACCAAGGCCACCAGACGGCGCTCGACGGCGTAGTGGACATCTTCCGCCTCAGGGTCAGGCTGGAAGATGCCCTCGGCAACTTCCTTCTCGATCTGCTCCAGCCCCTGCCGAATTTGCTCTGCCTCTTCGCGGCTCAAGATGCCGCAGGCCCCCAGCATCTGCACATGGGCCAGGGATCCGGCCACATCGTAGGGCAAAAGGCGAATGTCGAAGCCAATGCTGGCGTTGAAGCGGGCAATCCTAGGGTGGAGGGATCCCGCAAAGCGTCCGCTCCAGGGGCGCGGGGTGGAAGGTGCCGTCGGCTTAGCCATGGGCTTGGAACGGGGAGAGAGATGACCACCACAGAAAGACTTGGCTGCAGTTGAGGCGGAAAAGAGCAAGCAAGGCAACGACAGCCAAAACGCCGCCACCTTGGGGCCAGGGAATCCGGGCGCCACCGCCTTTAGTGAGAGCTGGTGATGCTCTTGAGCATGTAGCCTGCCACGATCCCTATCAAAAGGGCCCAAATTTGGCCCGATTCCACGAAGTTGTTCCAGCCCTTGCGGATATCGCCCAGCACGTCCTGCCGGAACACCTGGGCGACGATCGCTTCCGTCTGCAAGGCCGGCGAGGCCGGCAAGTAAACTAAGGAGGGCTCAGAGCCAGAAGCAGTGGAGTGCATGCATGTACCTCAGGCAAAGGTCAACTGGGAAAGCGGGCCGCCACCTAAGTGGCCTCCCTAGCTAGAGGGTACCCTTAGTTTGAACCTTCGTAGCTAGGTTGGCTCAGAATCGGGCAGTACTTTCAACACCACCAGCGTCGTATCGTCCACCGGCTCAGGCCGCAGGGAAATCTCATCCTGAAACAAGAGCCCTGCATCCACTGGCGGCCCTGGGACAACAGGGTGGGATCCCTGGCGGCCCCGGAAGGCGTCCATCTGCTCAAAAAGGTTCTCCAGGATCTCCTCGGGCGACTCGTAGCGACTGGCAGCCCGCTGGATGGCCTCCATCAGACCTGAAGTCTCCAGCCGCTCCCCGCGGGTATTGGCGGCCTCGACATAGCCATCGGTATAATAAACTACAACATCTCCCGGCTGCAGGTGCACGCAGCTTTCCGAGTATTGGCTGTGTTCCTCCAAGCCGATCAGCGCTCCCTCTGTGTCGAGGGGCTGGATGTCGCGGCTGCGGGCCCGCCACCAGAGGGTGGGGTTGTGGGCGGCGTTGCTGAAACAGAGGCGACGGGAGCGGGGATCGTACTCTGAGTAGAACAGGCTGATAAAGCGATTGGAGTTCTCCAGATCGCTGTACATGGCCCGGTTGAGATGTTGGAGAACGCGGGCCGGCGAGTGGCGGTTGAGGGCTTCTGCCCGTACCATGGCGCGGGTCATGCTCATCAACATGCCGGCAGGGACACCTTTGCCCATCACGTCCCCAATTACGATGGCCAGGCGAAAGTCTTCGGATGGCTCAGGGGAAGGGGCCAGGGATCCAACCGGCTCATCGGCGGCGGCCCTAGAGTTTTCCGGTCGCTCGCTGGGGATCTTAATGAAATCGTAGTAATCGCCCCCCACCTTGCTGGCCACACGGCAGCGGGCTGCCAGCCGAATGCCTGGAACCTGGGGGTACTGGCGGGGCAACAGTTGGGTCTGGATGTAGGAGCCGATCTCCATTTCTTTTTCCAGGGCCATTTTGCGGCGCAAGGCCGCCGTCAAGCGCTCGTTCTCGATGGCCACGCCCGCTTGGTCAGCCACCAACCGCAGCAGTTGTTGGCGACGTTCATTCCACTGGTAGCCGGGCTGACGGCTGAAGACGTACAGGCGCCCCTGGACGGAGCTGCGAATCAACAGCGGCGTCCCGAACAGGCGGACATCTGGCCCCAGACTCTGGCGCAGGCGCTCGTCCAAGAGATGTTCCAGGGCTGGGATCTTCACAGACAGGGATCCCTCGGTTTTTAAAATGGGCTCCTGCGCAGACAGAGCTTGGGCGATCTGCTCCATCTCGGCGCGAATCTGCTCGCGGCGGTCGAGGTCCGAACAATGCAGTTGATCTAGCTGGATGGTGCCGTTGGGGTTGAACAACACCAGCGCGCCGCCGTCGGCAGCGGTGAGTTGGCTGGCCACAAAAGCCGTGAGCTCTAGGATCTGGTTCAGGTTGTTGAAGGAGCGCAGGGCAAAGGCCAATCCCCCCAGCAAATACAGCATCGGCTGCTGGTCTGTCCCCAGCTCTGCCACCGGCTCCGGCTTCGGCGGGGCGGGCAAGATGGCCGGTTTCACTTCCGTCAGCTTTCTCTCCTCCGAGGCCGCCTTGGGCGCACCGGCGGGATCCCCATCTGGGCCAGCTTGGGCCGAGCGCAGATCGCCCTGCTCGTCGGTGGGCGGCAGCGACGCAGCCGGAACGTTGGCGGGAAAGGAGTTTCTGTCCGCGCCTTGGGCAAGCAAAGACTCCGTCCAGGACGAACCCGACAGCCCGGCAGGGGGCTGCGCCGGAAAGGCTTTTTGCGGGCCGTACTCATCCATCGGGAACTTAGAGGCAATCCCTTGGAAACATAACGATGCAGTTTAGCAAAAATATCAAAAGCTTTGTCGCAAAAGTTTCAGCCCAATCCCAATAGTCTTCCTTACGCGCGGCGGCGCTGACGGGATCCCCGGCACAGCTCCTGGTAGAGCTGCTCCAACCGGCTGAGGTTGTGGCTGAGGGTGTAGCGCTCCAGCACCCGCTGGCGGGCTTTCATCCCCAGCAGTTGCGTAAATTCCCGTTGATCCCGCAGCAGGGGCAGCAGCGTTTGCAGCTCCACCGCCACCCGAGCCGGATCCAACAGGATCCCGGCTCCATCGGCCAAAACCTCGCCGTCGGCCCCGACGTCGGTGGCCACCGCCGCCACCCCACAGGCCATCGCCTCCAGCAACGACAAAGAGAGCCCCTCGATTAAAGAGGGCAGGATAAACACGTCGGATCCGCGCAGGATCTCGATGCGCTGCTGCTCGTCGGCAACGTAGCCCAGCCAGTGGATCCCGTGCTGGCGGGTGTAGAAGGGCTTGAGGGTATTGAGCAGCGGCCCATCCCCCACAATGAGCAGGCCGCACTTCTCGCCCATTTGAGCTTGCTTCCAGGCTTTGAGCAAGGCCTCCACATTTTTTTCCGGCGAGATCCGCCCTTGGTAAACGAAGATCCGCTCCAGCCCCAACCGTTGCTTAAGGGTGGAGGGCCCCGGCGAATACTTATCCACGTCGACGCCGTTGGGAATGACCACCACCTGCTCGCGGCTCACCCCTAGCCTGACCAAGATCTGCCGCTGTGTTTCCGAGAAGACGATGGTGCGGTCGTAGTGGGCCAAACAAGGAGCATAGAGCTGGTAGGCCAGGTATTGGGTGCGGGAGGCAATGTTGCGCCGCCGCCGGTCGAAGGCCGGGTGGAAGGTGGCCACCAGCGGCTGGTTGAGCTCCGCACAGATCTCCGGCAAGACAAAGTCGATGGGAGAAATCGTCAGCGAGGCATGCACCAGATCCGGCTGCAACTCCCGCAGCGCCTGGGTGAGCAGCCGCCTGGCGTTGGGAGCTGGGATCGTATAAATCTGCGACTTGTACAGACAGGGCAGGGAGACATCCCGCCCCGCCAGCTCAGCACGCCAACGGCTCCCCGGACGGGATCCCTCTACAGCAGGCGCCTCCAGGCTGGGGGAGGGGCTTTCGTTGGTGAAATGGAAAAAGCTCACCTGATGTCCCCGCTCCAAGAGGCCGTTGGTCACCTCACGGCCATAGGTGACGTTGCCACAGAAAGGTGCCTTCTTGCCTATCCAGGCGATGTGCATGGGCGGATCCCTACAGCGCCAGAACGCTGATCTACAAGGGGATGTGCGATTCCAAAGCCTCTATAAGGGTAGCAGACTCGCATCCCACCTCGGCCCGCTCCTCCCCTCTCAGGGGAGAAACCCAGACCGACAAGGCATTGACAGATACCCAGCCCTACGTCGCAGCTATCCAGCAGAAAAACTTATCTGTGCCCCTCTCTGCCCAGCAGACCCCAGAGGTACAGCCCCGCCGACCCGGTCAGGGCCGCCAGGCCGAGAAACGTCCAGGCAAGGCCGAAATAGGTTTCCGCCACCCCCGCCAAAACCAGCGGCAAACTGAGAGCAATGTTGACCGCATTGTTCTGCAGTCCAAAAACCTTGCCGCGCAGATGTTCGGGGGTCTCCTCCTGGAGCAGGGTTTGCATGGGCACCGCCACCAACGCCCCTCCACAGCCCAGCAGGGCAATCCAAGCCAAGCTGGGAAACAGCTTCCCCTCCGTCCAGGACAAGGCCGCCAAGGACAGACACAGCAACAGGGATCCCAGCCCACTCCAGGCGCGACGGCTCACCTGCCGGCCCGTATGCCCCACCCAAAAGGCCCCAATGGCCATGCCCAGGCCGGCAGCCGCCAGCAACACCCCAAACTGATCTGCCTCCAGCTCCGCCGTCACCTCGGCCATGCGCACCGCCAAGACCGCCAGCGCCGCAAACAGCGAGTAGAGCACCACCATTTGCAGCAGGGCCGCGCGGATCAAGGGCATTTGCCCGATGTATTCCAGGCCCAGCTTGAGATCTTCCCAGAGATGGGGAGCCTCCCAAGGTCTGGGCTCCAGCTTCTCGTGGGGTTGCAACAGCAGCAGCAGGGCTCCCGCCGACAGGTAGGCTCCCCCCACCAACAGCTCTGGCCCCACCTCCCAGCCGGGCAACCACGCACGCCCCCAACGATCCGCCAGCGTTAGCAGCGGCTCGCCGATGGCAAAGCCGGCGATCAGCGAAGCCATCATCGTCGTGGTGTAGAGGGAGTTGGCCGCTAACAGCTCCCGCCTGGGCAGGATCAGGGGCAGAGTGGCCTGTTCGGCAGGGGCAAAAAACTGGGTCAAAACAGACACGGCAAAGCTAATCAACAGCAGCCCGCCAAAGCCCAAAGGGATCCCTGGCCAAAGGTTGCGCCCCGCCGTCAGCCAGAGCAGCGGCGGCAACAGCAGCACCAGGATCCCGCGCACCACGTTGGAGAGCACCAGCACCCCCTTCTTGGGCCAGCGATCCACAAATACCCCCGCCAGGCTGCCCAACAACACCGCCGGCAGCGTAAAAGCCAGCATGATCGCCGCCACCCAGCCGCTGATGGAGGCCCCTTCCGGCTGAAACTGCCTCGAGATCAACCCAATCAGCAGCACCAACAACACCTTGTCGGCCAACTGGGAAAACACCTGCCCTATCCACAGCAGCAGGAAATTGCGTCGGCGCAGCACGGCCAGGAAATTTCTCAGGCCTGGCCCGGCCAGAGCAGCATCCTCCTGCTTCAGCTTCTCGGTTGGGCCGTCGTCTTTGGGATCCTCAGGGAGCGGCTCCGGCAAGGGATTCCCGGACGAACACGCCAGCGAGCCGGAGGGAGGACTTGCCGGCGGCTCAAGTGGGGGGGCCTCCGACTTTAGCACCTCAGTTGAAGGAAATGTGGGAGGAAGATCCCGAAGATGAGGAGTCCGCTGGCAGACCTCCGCCTCCCCTTCCGGCCAATCCCCTCGTCGCTCCAAAGTCATAGTGCCCCGTGTAACCTTTCTCCCTCCCCCGCCTTGGCCCTGACAGGTGCTTTTCATGCCGGCTCGTGCCGCCACTGCTGCTGGACGGAGAGAGGTGCCCTGATCTTAATCTTGGCCCATCCCGCAATCAAACTTGCGCGCCCGTCTCGAGGAGGGGGCGACACCTCCCATCGGTCGCGCCGGCAGGATCTCATCAACCCTCTGCCAAGGACAGGGAGCGCAAGGGATCCGGGATCGACTCGCTGGGGGCCACGAAGCTGCCCTTTTCCACAAAAGTGAGGCGCACCGCCAGCCAACGGATGAAATCCTCATTGGTCGAGACCACTGCCCCCAGCGGCTCCTTTAACTTGTGGCGCAGGGGACGCAGCTCTGGAGCTTCCATGAAAGCCGGCTGGGGCACCCAAAAGAAATCGATGGAGCGATGGTGCTCCTCGTAGTGTCGGCGACGCTCCTCCAGCACTTCCTCCAGAGGTTCAGAGCGCAAAAAAGACAGACTGGCAACAATAAAGTGGTAGGTGGTGGGCTCAGCAGCAGGCATACTCTACGATTAACATGTGAGACTCGAACACCTAGAGGCGCGCTCCTGGCGAAAACACAACTTCTCCTGTCGGCTCTTCACCCAGAGTTGCCAACTTCAGCCTACTGGCAGGATTAGTTGGCAGACTTGAGTAAATGCGGGGCGGGATCGCGGGAGCTACACAGGGTCTGACAGTCTTCCAACTGCCGGGGGACGGGCAGCCGCGCCATCACCTCCTCAGGCGGCATAGACTGCTCTGAAGCCTGCCTGAGGGTGGGCAGAGCTTGAGCTGCCCATTCCTGCGCCCAGAGGGGTGTTGTTGAGGAGGGTTCCCCCTGCTCCAACAGCTCCTGACAGAGCGCGGTCGAGCGCTCCAAGTCGCCGCTGCCCTGATAGGCCATGACCAGGGCTACCCGCGCCAAAGCGCATTCCTCAGGGTTTATCCTGGAACCGTTGCGCTCCTTCTGGCGGGGCGAGCTCTCGTGAATCGAGCAGCAGTAGCAGAAAGACTCAAGGAGGTTGATCGCCTCTAAGTAGCGCTCCTGCTTGAGAGCAGTGATGCCGGCACGAAGGGATCCATACGGAGGGGACATGAGCCTAAGTATAGAAAAGATTCTGACGCCTTGCACTTAAGGGCGTTGATGACCTAGCTTTTTATCCGAGGTTTCGTGTCTGATACTACTATACAGCCTTTGGCCAGGCGACCGCGAATCTCCTTACCCTCTTAAGCTTTTGGCAAGGGCGCTCAACTCTTACGGGCCAAGATATAAGTGCTGACGTAGTGGGTTTCTCGGCGCAACACCTCACAGCCTGCCTGCTGCAGGCGCACCCCCAGGTCGTCGCGGATGTAGTCCCGGTAGTAGGGTTCGTGGAAGGTTTGCACAAAAGCTTCCATCGTCTCCTCCAGCTCGGGCGAGTCCAGCAGTTGCACCGAGTCGCAGATGACAATGGCGCCCCCCGGCTTCACCACCCGGCTCATCTCGTTGATGACATTTTGGCGGGCCGGGCCGGGCAGCTCGTGGAAGAGAAACACGCTGACAACCGCATCAAAGGTGGCGTCGGCGTAGGGCATGGCCTCGGCATTGGCGCGGATGAGCTGGGGCAGCTCCCCGGGCAACTCCTGCAACAGCCGGTTGGCCTTGCGCAGATAGGCAGGGGAAAGATCCAGGCCGTACAACGCCGCTTTGGGCAGGGATCCCCGCAGCAGGCGCAGCGTGCGCCCGGTGCCACAAGCTACGTCGAGGATGTGGGGGTCGGATAGAGCAGGATCGAAACCATCCTTGAGCAGGCGGATCACCCGTCGCCGCATCGCATCTGCCGCGCCACCAAACAGCAGTTCCACCTGCAGGTCGTAGAGCTCAGCCGAGCTGTCGCTCAGGTAACCGTTGGTTTGGTAATGAAAATTTTGCAGGTAGTATTTTGGATAGCCCTCGGTGGAGATGTCTGGAGAAAACTCTTGGTAGCGCCGGCTGTGTACCCGCTGAGTGATCTGCGGCAGATCCAGCCATACCTGCGGGTAGTAGCGGGCAAAGTCCAGCCAGGGGTTATCGAAAAGAAGGGCGTGAGGGTAGTAACCTGCCTCGGCGTCTTGCCAATCGACCTGTAGCAGCCGTTCGTAACGAGCCCGCAACTCTTGCAAAGTAGCTGGGCTGACCTTCACCCGCTCCCGCGGCGGTAGGGGCTTCCCAGAGGAAAAACTTTGCAGCTCCCTGAGCACAGAGAGCATCAGCTCCAAAGCCTGGGTGGAGAGAGCCTTGTGGGCAAAGCCAAAGAGATTTTTGCCCCACTGAAAAGCGCGGTAAGCAGCTTCTCCGACTGGAGATGGGATCGGCAGCGACAGCTCGGAGCTCAACTGTAAGCTCATAACCCTGCAAGGTGCGAATGCTTAATGTTTGTTTACGTTAGATTATAGCAAGGCAGCGATGCGAAACCGGCAAGTTCTGGGCCTTGGGAGAGTCGGCGAAATTGGAGCTGTAAACACTCCACTTCCCTGAGAGGGAGAGTACTCTATTGGTGTCCCAGGAAGGACGCCTCTGATGCTTCATGCGCTGGAGGAAGAGGCTGAGCAGGTCGAGTAGATTGGGAAAAGGGGGCGCCCGAGCATGACAGCCAAGACGGTGTTGGTCATTGACGATAGCATCATGATCCGCAAGATGGTGGCCAGCATCTTGGCTGACCAGTTTCAGGTGCTGGAGGCCAAAGACGGCCTAGCGGGCCTGGAGGCTGCCAAAAAACATCACCCCGACCTGATCTTGCTGGATTTTGTCATGCCCAAGATGGACGGCTATGACACATTGCAGGCCATCCGGCAGGAAGAGAGCCTGAAGAATACCCCTGTCATCATCATGTCGGGGATGAAAGAGCAGGTAACAGCCCGCGTCCCTGAGCCTTTTGTCGATTTCGATTTTATTGAAAAGCCGTTTGAGGCGGAGGCTCTTCTGGCTCGCATTCAAAAGGCCCTGCAAGTAGCCCCTGCGGCGGCAGCAGAGCCGGGATCGGAAACCAACACCCAGTTGCTCTTGAACAAGCTCACCGCCATCGAGACGCTGCTCATCCAAGGCACGGAAAACCTGATCCAGCGGGAAGTGGTGACGCGGCTTTCTGATCTCAACCAGCGCCTGGAGCGTCAGGAATCCCACAGCGCTAACCTGGAAGAGCAGATCCGTAAGCTCACCAGCGAGGTGGAACGGCACAGCCAGGGCTTGGCCTTGATCGTCAAGGAGCTAAAGCACATCCGCAAGCTGTTGGGGGGATCCTGATGTCTGAGAGGGTTTTTGAGCGCGCCTATCGGCACCTGGATGCGGTGACGGCCCTGTTTGTGGCTGTGCTGCTGATCTCCAACATCGCCTCCACCAAGATCGTGCTCTTGGGGCCGTTTACGTTCGATGGCGGCACCGTCCTTTTTCCCCTCAGCTACATTTTCGGCGACATCCTCACGGAGGTCTACGGCTATGCCCGCTCGCGGCGGGTGATCTGGCTGGGATTTATCTCGGCGGCCCTGATGTCGGCGACCTTGATGATCGTGGGATCCCTGCCGGCAGCCCCCGACTGGCCCTACCAGGAAGCCTACAAACAGATTCTCGGCCTTACCCCGCGCATTGTACTGGCCAGCCTAATTGCCTACTGGAGCGGCAGCTTTGCCAATGCCTATGTGCTGGCCCGCCTGAAGGTGTGGACGCGGGGACGCTGGCTGTGGACACGCACCATCAGCTCCACCCTGGTGGGCCAGGCGGTGGATACGGGCCTGTTTATTCTCATCGCCTTCTGGGGGGTGTTTCCCGGTCTGATGAGCCTCATTGTCTCCAACTACGTGTTCAAGTGTGCCGTTGAGGCGGTCTGTACGCCCCTGACCTATGTCATCACCGGCTGGCTGAAGCAGCAAGAACAGGAAGACTACTTTGACGTGGCAACCGACTTCAACCCTTTCCGAATGCAGTCCGTATCTGGGTAGTTCATTCGTCCATGGCTGCCCCGACGGATATGGCCAAAAGAGGGATCCCAGTTTTGGTATAGTCAGCTAGAAACCGCAGGAGCCCCGCCCTGTACCCCCCTATATCCCCCCGTATACGGGGGGACTGGGGGGCCGGGGGCCGTGCCGGTCAGGGTCGGGAGGAATGCGGACGACGTATAATCGTGACATGGCCCAAGTCCTGACTATCTCCTGCAAACTCAAGGTGTCTGTGTCGCAAGCCGCCAAGCTGGATGCGACCCTGGATGCCTTCGCAAAGGCACTGAACTGCGTGAATGAGAACACACCAGAGAAGATAGTCAACGCCGTCAAGCTCCAATCTCTCTGCTACCGCGAGATTCGTACCCGCTTCGGACTATCCAGCAACCTGGCACAACAGGTGTGCAGAAGGTTAGCCGGTGCCCGCAAGGTTGCCCAGCAGAAAAACCGTCCAGTCAAGGCGTTCAAGTCTGGCTTTGTTACCTACGATGCCCGCATCTTCTCGTTCCGTGAGAAGGACTGGACGGTGTCGCTGACCACCGTTGAGGGACGGGAACGCTTTGAACTGGATATAGGTCACTACCAGCGCGGCCTGCTAGCGGGTTCAAATCCCAAAGCAGCCACGTTGGTCAAGCGCCAAGGCGGCTCCTACTCCATCCAGATTGGCGTGGAGTCTGAGGTGCCGGAGCCGGAGCACGCCGTCAAGGCCATTGGTGTGGACTTGGGTAGGAGAGATATTGCCCACACCTCTGAGGGAGATAACTGGAATGGACAGCAGTTGAACCAGGTCAGAGACCACTACTCCCGTTTGAGAGGGGTTCTCCAACGCAAGGCCAGCAAGGGCACACGCAGTACACGACGTCGGTGTCAGCAACTGCTGCAACGGCTGTCTGGTCGGGAGAGACGCTTTCAAACTTGGGTGAACCACTGCATCTCCAAGTCGATTGTTGCTAGGGCACTGGCCACTCACCGTTTTATTGCCTTGGAAGACCTGACCGGGATCCGGGAGCGGGTCAACCGGCAGCCGCGCAGCAAGACGGAGCGGCGGCGGGCAAACAGTTGGGCGTTCTACCAGTTGCGGCAGTTTGTGCACTACAAGGCGATGCGGGCAGGGGTGAAGGTTGTGGTGGTTTCGCCGGCCTACAGCTCGCAGACCTGCCACCAGTGCCTGTGGATTGGGCAACGGGAAGGGAAGCATTTTCGCTGTGTGAACCCGGCTTGTGGTTGGGAAGGGGATGCAGATTTGAACGGTGCCAACGGGATTGCACTTTTGGGGGTCGCTGTAAACCAGCCCCCCTACATCCCCCCGCATGCGGGGGGACAAGAGGGGGGTTCGTGGTTGGCTTGCCAGCTGCAGGGCTACCAAAAGCCCGCTCCGTACCCCCCTCAATCCCCCCGCCCCCCGTATACGGGGGGTTGGGGGGCTGGAAGGGGGGGCGGTCGGAGCCGGGTAGTTTACAGCGTTATCCTATCTACCCTGCCGCCGGTGCGCAGCGAGCCGGATCAGGTTGGGCAGCCCGGTGTTGTCGGGAGCTTTTATCCAAGACAAGACTTTTGTGAGGGATCCAGACCATGATGCTCATTTTCCAAATTGCTTTGTTGGTGTTGGTGCTTTACAGCTTGCTGTTGGTGGTGGCGGTGCCGGTGCTCTTCAGCTCGGCCAGCGACTGGAGCCGGGCCAAGAATGTGATTTTGGTGGGATCCCTGCTCTGGGTGCTGATGGTGATCGGGGTGGGGGTACTTAGTTTCTTTAAGTGATATCCTTCGACGCCCATCCCCCAGGCTCCTGGACGTTGCAGAGCATCAGGGTTGCGACTGCAAGGTTCTGGGGGCGGGGAAAACTGCGCATCTCCGCACCCGCGTGGGCCTTGAGCGCTCTCGGTAGAAGGGATCCCACCCCTTACAATGGATAGCAATTTAATCTCATGGCCTTGCTGCTCCCTAGGTCAGCGGCAAGTTGTGCCTACACTGATGTCTTTTGGGAGGTTTGGGTGTTGAGAGCAGTGAAGCGTTCGTGGAGCCTCCGCTTGGCCCGGCTGGGGACGAGGCTGATTTTGGCAGGCTTGTTGGTAGGGGTGCTGTCCCCTTCGGCAGCGGCGCAGTCGGGCCTGGTGATCACCGGCAGCGAAGGGGTACCTGTCCTCAGCTATCGGCTGGATTTTCGCGGCATTCGCGGTCGGTTGGATCGCTATCGCCTGACGATCCCGCCTCAGAACGTGGCGGTGGCAGAGGTGCAGATCAACGGGGATAGAAATTTCGATGCCGTCATCGACCCGGAGAACGTGCGCCTAGAGGTGGAGGGCAAGCCGGTGGAGCTGGCGGAAGTGTACTGGAACGAGGAGTTTCGCTCTTTGGAGGTGGTGGCCCGTCAGCCCATTGCCGCCGGCCAGGAGATCCGCTTGGTGCTCTCCAATGTGCGCAATCCTTCCGCTGCCGGCATCTACCGGGTAGAGGCGCGGGTACGGGGGACAGAGCCCAACCCCCTCTTCCGCAATGTGGGCAACTGGCTCATCACCATCGACGATCCGGAGCGGCTCACTTTCTAAGGGCAGCTCCCTTCGAGCGGGGGAGAGTTTTGAGAGTGGATCCCTGAACAGGGGGTTTCGGGCGTAGCCCTTTTCAGAGACAGGGCAAGGCTGGTGAGGTACTGCGGCATCTCTATCTCCCCTCTCCCTAAGGGAGAGGGGTTGGGGGTGAGGGAAACTCCCCTCCAGACAGTAGCCTGGCGTACTGGGAGAGGCTTTCTTTGGTGCTGGCCGATATCTGGTATCCCAACTGGTGGCAGGCCCTGGTCTTGGGCATGGTGCAAGGGATCACGGAATTTCTGCCCATCAGCAGCACGGCGCACCTGCGGGTGTTTCCAGCTTTGCTGGGCTGGCCGGATGCGGGGGCTTCCTTTGCGGCGGTGATCCAATTGGGCAGCCTGGGAGCGGTGTTGATCTACTTTGCTTCTGACCTGCGCCAGTTGCTCCTCGGCTCCTGGAAGGCTTGGCAGAAGCGAGATTTCCAGGAGGAGTCTTGGCGGCTGCTCATGGGGATCCTGGTGGGAACGCTGCCGATTGTCATAGCGGGCTGGGCCGTCAAGGCCATCTGGGGATCCCCGCCCCGGCAGTTGTGGGTGGTTGCCGCCGCCGCCATCGGCTTGGCCCTGGCTTTGGGCTGGGCAGAACGGGTGGGGAAGCGCCGGCGCGATCTGCACAGCCTGGGCATTGGGGATGGGCTCTGGGTGGGGCTGGCCCAGGCTTTGGCCCTGATCCCAGGGGTATCCCGCTCTGGTGTGACGCTGACGGCGGCTCTGTTGCTGGATTTGCAGCGCTCGGCTGCCGCCCGCTACTCCTTTTTGCTGGGGATCCCGGCCCTCTTTTTGGCCGGGGTGGCGGAGTTTATCGCCGAGTTCAGGGCAGAGGCGCTGCTGTCGCAGGGGCTGGGGACGCTCTCGGCCTTTGTCTTCTCCTACGGGTCCATCGACTGGCTAATTCGATTTTTGCAGCGCAGCAGCACCTGGGTGTTCATTGTCTATCGGATTGGTTTTGGCCTGTTCATTTTCCTGGGGCTGGCCCTGGGGTTTTTGCAACCTTAAGTGGGCTTTTGTTGCCGCAGAATCCGCAGCGCTTTCGGCAGGTGCTCCGCCAGGTGGGCCGGATCCACGCCCGTTAGACCCCGTTCCCCCGCCAAATGGATGGCTGCTTGAGCATGCCACCACACCCCCGCACAGGCGCAACTGAGCAGCTCCGCGATCCCCATCGACTGACCCAGTTGAGCCCTTCTGCGCGCCACCAGGCCGCCGATCAGGCCGGTCAGAACATCGCCGCTGCCGCCGCGGGCCAAAGCCGGTGTGCTTTCCGGGTTGACCCAGCATTCCCCCGTAGGAGAGGCGATGACCGTCCGCGCCCCCTTCAAGACCACTACTGCCCCGCTCTGGGCTGCTGCTCTCTGGGCTGCCTCCATGCGATCTGAAAGCGGGAGGTGCGGAAAAAGCCGGCGAAACTCCCCCAGGTGCGGGGTGAGGATGGCTTGGATCCTGTGTTCTGGCAAGCGCTCCACCCCTATTTCCGCCAAGGCGTTGAGGCCATCGGCGTCGATCACCCAAGGGATCCCGGCCCAATCCTGCAGCAGGATCTCCAGCAGCAGACGGCGGGTTTCTCCCACGCCCGGCCCCACCGCCACCGCCTGAAAGGGTTTCTCGGCCAGCAGGGAGGGGATCCCTTCCCAGGCGTGAACCAAGACTTCCGGCAAAGCGCTGTGGACGAGCCCTTTCAATTCTGCCGGCACCGCCAGGGTTACCATGCCCACGCCGCTGGCGCGGGATCCCAGCCCGGCCAACACCGCCGCCCCGGCATAGGTTGTCGATCCCGCCACCAGCAACAGGGATCCCTGGCGGTATTTGTGGGTATCCAAAGGCGGATCGGGGGGGAAATGGGGCCAGGGGTGCAGCAACACCTGGGGAACTTCCACCTCCGGCCAGGCCCAAGGGGGAATGCCGAAATCGAGGCGGCGCAGACGTCCCACCCAAGGCAGAGCCGCCTCCTGCCACAGGCCCCGCTTCCAGAGGCCCAGGGCATAGGTGTAGCTGGCGCGGATGCAGCAGCCCCAGATCTCGCCTGTCTGGTCGTTGAGGCCGGAGGGCAGGTCCAGGCTGAGGATGGGAATGCCGCTGCCGTTGGCCCACTCCACCGCCTCCGCCCAGGGATCCCCCAGGGGCCGGTTTAGGCCAATGCCAAAGAGGGCGTCGATGAGCAGGTCGCAGTCGGCCAACGCCTCCACCCGCTCCACAAACTCCGCCCCCAGGGCCCTGAGGTAGCGGGCGTGCTCGGCGGTCAGGGGTTTGAGATCTGGCTTGCCCAGCCACACCTTCACCGACCTTTGGGCCAGCCGCAGCTCTCGTCCGACCACCAAGCCGTCGCCGCCATTGTGCCCTGTCCCGCAGAGGATGCCGATGCGCTGGGCCTGGGGAAAATCCTGTTGCAACTGGGCAAAAGCGGCCAGCCCTACCTTTTCCATCAGGGCGGCCACGGGCATGCCGGCAGCGAAGATCTCCTCCTCAAGGCGCTGCATCTGCGCCGCGCTGACCAGGGCGGTGGCCGGGTCGAACTGGCAGCGGGGATCCCTATCGCCACGCCGCGCTGGTGTTACAGGCGGTATCGCTGGGGGGAGAGGGTTCATGGCTCAGTTGCGCCAATGGCGCTTAGCTCGATTACATTCCCATCCGGATCGCGGACAAACACAGCCGCCCGCCCGGAAGCGCTGGGCTGCACCTCATAGCCTGCCTGCAGCAGGCGGGCTTTCACCGCCTCCAGATCTTCCACTCCCAGCGCCACGTGGGGAAGGCGCCCCCACTTCGCCCTGCTGCCACGACTGGCTTGCTGCCCCTGGTCAAGCGGCTCCTCAGTGACGATCAAGTGAATCTGCGAAGACCCCACCTGGTACCAGGCGCCGGGAAAGTCAAAGGGAAACCGTTCTGCCTTGGGGATCCCGAGCACCGTGCCGTAGAAATGCTCGGCCCTGGCCAGATCGCTGACCCAAAGGGCGGTGTGCAGGTGCTGGTAGGCGGGCTTTGGGGAGGCGGTCATGACATTGCTCCGGGAAAGTGCTTGCATCTGTCGAGGGAAACCATATTTTCTCCAAGAGCCTGCTCCGCCTGTGCGCTAAGTTGGAGCTAGGGCAGCGGCGAGGAACGTACCTTTGTCCTATCTTGGTTCTTACCCAGGAGTTGGTCTATGGGATCCCGCACCAAGTTTTTCGGCACTGTCCTGGCCATGCTGGCCGTCAACAGCATCTATATGCAGTTGCAGCAGCTTGCCCTGCGGCTAGAAGAAAAAGTGAAGCCAGCTCCCTCAGAGCAAGCCTCTCCAGAGCCTCAGAGCAACGCGCAGCCGCCGGATCGCTGAGAGCCTCTGGCCCAAGTTTTCCGGAGGGTGCAACTGGCCAGGGCCGGCTTTGTCGGGATCCCCTAGAAGCCGGGTGGTGCTTTGCAAAGGGGATCAAACTCCGTACCATAGAGGAGCAGGCTCCCCTGTTTTGCGGTTTACACCTTGGGTACTCGCCATGACTCAGCCCTCCGCAGCCTCTGGGCAAAAGCCGATCGTCGTCGCCCCCTCCATCCTTTCAGCCGATTTTAGCCGCTTGGGGGAAGAAGTGCGGGCGGTGGACGAGGCAGGGGCCGACTGGATCCACGTGGATGTGATGGATGGCCGCTTTGTGCCCAACATCACCATCGGCCCGCTGGTGGTAGAAGCCCTGCGCCCGGTTACGGCCAAGCCCCTGGACGTGCACCTGATGATCGTGGAGCCGGAGAAGTATGTGGCCGACTTTGCCAAGGCGGGGGCCGATATCATCTCCGTTCACGCCGAGTCCAGCTCCACCATTCACCTGCACCGCACCCTCGGCCAAATCAAGGATCTGGGCAAGCAAGCAGGCGTGGTGCTCAACCCCGCCAGCCCCCTGGAGCTGATCCAGTACGTGCTGGATCTGGTGGATCTGGTGTTGATCATGAGTGTCAACCCTGGCTTTGGCGGGCAGAGCTTCATCCCGGCGGTGGTGCCCAAGATTCGCCAGTTGCGAGCCCTGTGCGACGAGCGCGGCTTGGATCCCTGGATTGAAGTAGATGGCGGCATCAAGGCCAGCAACGCCTGGCAGGTGATCGAGGCGGGGGCCAACGCCATCGTGGCTGGCTCAGCCGTGTTCAAGGCCAAGGACTACGGGGAAGCCATTCGTGCCATTCGCCACAGCCGCCGCCCCGAGCTGGTAACGGTTTGATTTGAGCTGATCTGGGAAAACCCTGCCCTTGGACTCCTCTCAGGCCAAGGCGCAAAAGAGAGGGGAGAAGGCCTGGCGCTCCTCACCCTCAGCCCATTGGGAAGGGCCACGGCTCAGCGGCAGGGATCCCTTCTGGTGGGAGGATGGGCTCGAAATTCTAGCGCAGAGCGTTGGTCTTCTTCTGGGCAGCCAAAGGCACGGTACCGTCCTCACCGGCGGCCTGGACTAGGCAATGGGGAGGTGTGGAAGGAGGCGTGATGGGCTGGGGCGAAGTGGGGCTGAAAAAGGTCTGGCAGAAGGGCAGGCGGCTGTTGCGCTGAATGGTGGCAAGGTAAGGGGGAGGGACAGTGCCCCAGTAGGCGCCCAGCACCTGCTGGTCCGGATCCTCCGGCAGCACCTGGTAGTACACCATCAGGCGATTATCGGGGAACCAGGCGCGAACAAGCCTTTGCAGTTGCCTTAAATTGAAGCCCGGCTCTTCTGGATTGTCAATTAGGTGCATCCCCGCCAGCCGCCCGCCCATGAAGTAGGCCTCCACATAAAACCCACGGGCATAGAGGGGGGGCTCTAAGGGATCCCGCGACGAAGGGGCATCCGGCAGGTAAAGGGCCTCACCGCCCGGGCGCAGTTGCCAGCGGCTCCAGCGGGGATCCTCCCGGTCGCTGGAAATAGTCTCCCAATTGTTGGCGCGGGCGTAGCTCAAGAAGCGCTCCTCCACCATGCCCAAATAGAGCATTTCCATCTGCAGGGGCAGCCGGGCACTTGTTTGCAATAGGGGCAAAGTTCGCACTTCTCCCTGCTTGAGCACCAAAACCTCTGCCAAGGCAGGGCGCGGTTCCCACGCCAGCAACGCCGCCAGGATTCCTGCTCCGAGGGCTCTGCCAAGGCCGGCCAGACCTAGCCGTGCCGAGGCCCGCAGCAACAGGAAAAGCAGTTTGACAAGGGGCAGTTTAAACCGAGGCCGTGCCCCGCCCCACATGGCAACGGAAGCAGGGACATAAGATGAGATCACGGGGAAATTCGAAGAGCTGGGAAGACGATAGAGACTATGGATGTTCTATTCTAGCCACAGCGCTAAGGTTCTTTGAAAATTTTAATCTGCTGCCCTGGGTGAACTTTCTTGCCGGCGGATGGATCAAAACCGGTCTCCAAATGGGCGCGACTGTCGAGAACCTCCCTCCCCCTCCTCGACTGCAAGGCCGGGGCTTGTCGTCATCGCTGGCCCCACGGCCACCGGCAAGTCGCGCCAGGCGCTGCTGTTGGCCCAGCGGCTGGGATCCCCCCTGTTGAACGCCGACTCTCGTCAGGTGTACCGGGAGTTCGACATCGGCACTGCCAAGCCCACTCCCGCCGAGCGGGCCCTCTGGCCCCACGAGTTGATTGACTTTGTGGATCCCCGCCACACCTATACAGTGGCCGAGTTTCAGCAGGCGGCCCAGGCGCGCATTGCCGCAGCCCATCGGCAGGGACAGACTCCTATTCTGGTGGGGGGCACAGGGCTCTACATTCAGTCGATCACGGCAGGCTTAGGGATCCCGGCAGTTCCCCCCCAGCCTCAGTTGCGCGCTCAACTGGAGACGTGGCCGCCCGAGATCCGCTACGCCTGGCTGCAGCAGTTGGATCCTGTGGCAGCGGGGCAGATTCACCCTCATGATGAAGTGCGCACCCTGCGGGCTTTGGAGATCATCTACACCACTGGGAAGCCGGCTTCCTACCTGCGGCAGGCCCATCCTCCTGACTACCCCATTTTGCTCTTGGGGTTGCACTGCCCAATGCCCCGTCTGGAACAACGCATTGCCCGGCGCACAGCAGAAATGCTGGCGGCAGGCTGGATTGAGGAGGTAAAAACGCTGCGGCAGCGCTACGGCCCAGACCTGCCCCTCTTGCAGACCTTGGGCTATGCGGAGATCGGCGCTTACCTGGAAGGGCGGATCCCGGCAGCCGAGCTGCAGCCTCTGATTGTGCGGCGCACCCGCCAGTTTGCCAAGCGGCAGATGACCTGGTTTCGGGCCATGCCAGGGATCCAGTGGCTGGACTGCGAGGCCGAGGATCTGCCCGAACAGATCTGGAAGCGGGTTACGGCGTGGATGGCAGCTCAGACCAGCGCCGGAACCACTCCTGCCGTCGCCGCGCGTCCGCCCGCCGATCCGTAAGGATCTCCAACACCCGCACCCCTTGGGCGGGCAAGGGATCCAAAGCCTGGGCCAGCTCTTCCCAGGTCTCTATCCGCTGCTGGGGGATGCCATGGGCCTGGCAGAGGAGGGCAAAATCCACCGCCTGGGGAGTGGCAAAGTAGGGCTCAAAGGGAGGGTTGGGCTCCTGGCGACCCGCCTTGGCAATGGGCAAGAGCTCAAAGATACCGCCCCCCTGGTTGTTGATGAGAAGAATGGTCAGGGATCCCTGGAGGCATTGGGCAAGACGCAGGCCGCCGCAGTCGTGCAGAAAGGCCAGATCCCCAGTCAGCAGCACTGTTGGCCGATGGCGGTAGGCCACCCCAAAGGCAGTCGAGAGGATGCCGTCGATGCCGTTGGTGCCGCGGTTGAAGTAGGGCCGGATGCGGCGATCGTTGGGCGGCCAAAACCACTCCACATCCCGCACCGGCGTGCTGTTGGCAATAAATAGCGGCGTCTCCGGCGGCAGGTGGTGGGCCAGCCACCAGGCAAGCTTGCCCTCAAACCACTCCGGCAGGTCAGCCAGCAGCCGATCCAGCTCAGCCCGAGCTTTGGCTTCCGCCCGCAGCCAGGTTTGTAGAAAAGCGGTTGCTTTGGCCTTGCCTGCCGGGATCCCTGCCGCCACCTCCTCCACGACAAAGGGCAAGTGGGTGGTGGGGTTGTGGAGGGGATCGGCGTTCTGGGCCCGGGGATCGAGCAGCCAGGTGCGGGGTCGGGCTTGGGCTAGGGTTTGCCGCAGCGCCTTGCTGGTGGGCAAGGATCCCAGTTGGATCACTTGCTCTGGCCAAAGAGGAGGTTGCTCTCCCTGGAGGAGAAAATCGTAGGTGGTGATGAGGTAGGGGTTGAGGGAAGCGTAGTTGCGCAAAGGGGAGAGTCCCTCCGCCAACACCGGCCAGCCCAGGGCCAGCGCCAAGCGGGCCACCGCCTCTGCATAACGCTGGGGGTCTGCCGGTTGGGCCGGCCCTGCCAAGATCACCCCCCGCTCACAGCCACACCACTCCCGCCAAAAGGAAGCTGTTGACGCGAATGCAGAACCGCCAGCCGGGGTGACCAGGCCAGATGGGGAGATAACCCCGCGGAAAAAGGTCTTCTCAAACTCCGGATCTTCCTGCAAATGAACCAGCGGCGCCGTGCTGCCATCGGCAACGGGAGCTAGGGGATCCCGCAAAGGCACGTTGAGATGCACCGGACCCGGGAAAGGGTAGAGAGCACGCTCCCAGGCGTGGATGATCATTTGGCGCAGGTAGGCCAGAGCTTCCAGGTCGGCGCTGGGCAGGGCCAGCTCCGCCTGCCAGTTGGGGTAGTGGCCGTAGAGCTTCACCTGGTCAATGGTCTGCCCGGCGCGGCAGTGGCGCAGCTCCGGCGGCCGATCCGCCGTCAACACCAAAAGGGGCCAACCACTTTCTGCCGCCTCGATGAGAGCAGGGAAAAAATGGGCGCCGGCGCTGCCGGAAGTACACACCAGAGGGATGGGCTGCCGAGTTTGCTGGGCCAAGCCGAGGGCAAAAAAGGCCGCCGACCGCTCGTCCACCGCTGGAATGGCCTCGATCTCAGGGTGCTGGGCTAGGGCATAGGTGAGGGGGGCAGAACGGGATCCTGGACAGACCACGGCCACCCGACAACCCAGCCGGCTCAAGGTCTCGGCCAAAATGGATCCCCAGAGGGTGTTGAGGTTGCGCCAGTCCAGCCGTTGAAGGGAGTTTGCGCCAGTCACTCCAGCTATCCCAGCCAGCGGGGAGATCGAGCAAGTTGGGTAGGAAGCCCAAAATAGGCACATCCTAGTAATCTATAGCCATCCCCAATCGCAGGGGAACCACTTGCTTTGGCCTTCCTTCGCCTTTCCTCTCTTTTTGGGAGGGGAGCTGTGGGCCGGGGAGGCGCCCGGGAAACTGCCTCAAGTCGGTTGGTCGCGCCGCAACTCCAGATTTCCTGGCGGGGGCAAGGGTTGGCCAGGCCTCTCCGATGGGGGAATAATGTTCATGAGAACGCCCCTTATCGACCTTCGCTGCACCCAATAGGAGCACCCATGGCCAGAAAACCCGATGGATACCTTGTCCACATCATGCTCGAAGGTGGACAAACCATGCAGGTACGGGTCAAGGAAGCTAGAGAATACACAGAGCTGATCAACCAACTGATGGTGGGTGGGGACGAGTTCATCACATTGCCCAAGCAAATGGACAACGAGTACATGATCGTGCGTCCGCAGCGGGTGTCCGGCGTGTCGGTGGAGGCGATCTACACTTCCAGCGTCGGCATCGACCTGTAGAGCTCAAGGCCAGGGTCGCCGGGCTGGGTTGCAACGCAAAGCCCCCACCCCTGAGGGCAGGGGCCGGACTAGACCCCCCTGGGATCTAGAGCCTTAACACCGACAAGTTAGCTTTGCGGGGGCAGGATCACCTTGTCGATGACGTGGATGACGCCGTTAGAGGCCTCAATGTCTGCTTGCGTCACTTTGGCATCGTTGACCTTGACTCCGTCGCTCAAGGAGATCTTCACAGAAGATCCTTCGACCGTCGTCACTTCACCTTCCTTTAGATCGCTGGAGAGGACTTTGCCGGGCACCACATGGTAGGTGAGAATCCGGGTCAATTTCTCGCGGTTTTCCGGCTGCAGCAGCTCCTCTAGAGTGCCTTGCGGCAGCGCCGCAAAAGCTTCATCGGTGGGAGCGAAAACGGTGAAGGGGCCTTCCCCGGAGAGCACCTTCACCAAGTCGGCAGCTTCCAAGGCTTGGATCAAGGTGGTGAAAGAGCCGGCCTCGGCAGCAACATCTACTATGGTTTTGCTGGCAGGGGCAGCGGTTTTCACGCTTTCAGAAGTCGCGCCGTGGCTGCCGGCAATGACCGCAGGGGCTGCAACCAACGTGGTGGCCGAGGCAACAGCCAAGGAGAGAGCGAAGAGATTGCGAATCATGCAATGTAACCATCCGTGAAGAGTAGGTTCACATTTCTATGTGACGGACGGGATAGAGCTCGGGTTCCTCAAAATCGCAAAAAGTCCCCGAAAAAGATATTTCTACTACCCCAAAATACCTTTTTGACAAGGCTTACAAGGCTACTCTCCGCTGAGGTTAGATTTGCAACAATCATCGCGGGATGGCGGTGAACCATCCAAAACACGCCCGATGAGGATCCCTTGAGGCTGAGGGATCGTTACGTTTGTTTACATTGTTTGTTCAAGTTAGCGTTCCATTGGCATCGCCAAAGTGGGCACCTCTGCGGTGCTGGGCAGAGGGGTAAACGAGTTGGCGATCTCAGCAGGCATGCCTACTCTTCTTCCGCCTCGAAGTCTTCGTCGTAGTCGTCCCCGATCAAATCGTCGATGTCGTCGATGTCTTCTTCCAAAACAGCTTCAGGGACTTCAAGAGGCTGCTCGATCAGCCGGCCTTCCTGGCGCAACCAGTCGAGGATAGAAATGCTACCGGGCAGGGGCAGCACTACTGGAGGCTGATCGCGAGGTTCTTCCCGCAGAGAAGGGTTGTGGTACATGCTGTCCAGAAGAAGTGCAGCTGTGAAGAAGGTGTGGGCAAGCTTCGGGTCGATGGCCTCGATAGGGCGCTACTTATCGACTGTCCTTTAGCTTAGCTTATCCCTGCCAAGCCTGCAAAAAGCGGTGCAGCACCCGCTCCAGCTCGACGGCTCGCGCCGCCTTAAACAGCAGTCGATCCCCTGCCCGCACCTGCTGCTGCAAACCCTCCACTAAGGCAGAAGCTTCCTCAAAGCGTTCAACCTCGGCGGCTGGCTTTTCGTCAACCAGTGGCTGCATCTCCCCGTCGGGATCCAAAAGCCAGACCCGCTCCAGTCTCAAGGAGGCAGCCGCCCGACCCACCTCTGCGTAGAGCTGTGGGGCATGCTCTCCCAGTTCCCGCATTGGGCCGAGGATGGCCCAGCGCCGTTTTCCCGCAGTCTGAGCCAGCAGGTGCAAAGCCGCGATCATCGCTTCCGGCGAGGCGTTGTAGGTCTCATCCCAAATCTCCACGTCCCCAGCCAGCTTGAGATGGCGATTGCGCCCCTCCAGAGGCAGCGGTAGGTCAAGGGGCTCTTGCAGGCGCTCCCAATTCAGACCCAAGCTGCGCACAGCCGCCAGCACCCCCATCCAGTTAAGGGCGTGATGCCTTCCTGGCAGGGGCACCGGCAAGGTCAAGCCCTCCACGGTTACGGTTTGGGCTTGGGGATCCCATTCTCCTCGCAAGTCCCCTTGGGCGAGGCCATAGGTGAGGGTTTTTCCCGACCACAGGCTGGCGGCAGTGGCCAACAGCAAGGGATCCTCACCATTGAGCACAGCTATCCCCTGCCCCAACTCCTGCAGCAGCTCACACTTGGCAGCAGCAATGGCCTCGCGGGATCCCAGCCTGCCGATGTGGGCGGTGCCGATGTGGGTAATCAAGGCATGGGTGGGGCGAGCCATCTGTGCAAGGCGGCGAATCTCACCAGGGCCGCGCATGGCCATCTCCAGAACGGCAAACTGGTGTTCTGGTTGTAGCCGCAGCAGCGTTTGCGCCACCCCAATGTCGTTGTTGTGGTTGGCCTCGCTTTTGAGAACGCTGCCGTAGCGCGAAAGAGCAGCCGCCAGCATTTCCTTGGTGGTGGTTTTGCCTGCTGAGCCGGTGATGGCCACTACCGGGATGGAAAATTGCTCCCGCCAGGCTCTGGCAATGCGCTGATAGGCAGTCAAGGTATCGGGAACCTGGAAGTGGGGACCCTCCACCGGCCGCTGGCTGATGACAGCAACGGCCCCCTTGCTCAGGGCTTGCGGAATAAAATCGTGCCCGTCGAAGCGTTCTCCCCGCAGCGCCACAAAAACGGATCCTGGCTGCAACCGGCGGCTGTCGGTGCAGAGGGCCTGAACCGGCAACCCCAAGAGGTGGGGATCTCCCTGCAAAGGGGCTTGCAGCAGGTCGGCCACAGTTTGCAAGGTCAGCATGGAGCAGCAGTCGGAGACCGGCTATCGCGTAGGATACCAACAAAAGCCCAATCCAACGCCAGGCAACGACCCAGCCCTTGCCATCCAGGGCTCAACGGTTGCCTATGCCCGATTTCACCTGCTTGGATCCCCTTGTCCGGCACTTCCATCTGGGGGATCCGGAGCCACCCGCAGCCATTCAAGGGGGCCTTATTCATCAGCTATTCTCAAGAGGGGTTCTCCCGCTAGCATTGCGGAAGAAAGCTTGGGGTGTGAGGCAAAACTAAGGTGAAGACGGCCGGTAAGGGGATCCCAGCGGCGCGGCAGCAACTCAGGCGCAAACAAGCTCTGGGGCTGGGGATCCTGTCGCTGCTGGGCTTTGTGGCGGGGATGGGGTTTGCCGCCCTCTCCCAGCCGGAAGGGGGATCGCCCGTCGCCGCTCCAGAGCCGGAGGTGCCCCGTTTTACGGCCCACGGCTGGCCGCTGCTGGATCCCCTGCCCCAGCCGGACGAGATCTGGGAGTGCGAGCTGGTGGTGGTGGGCGGATCCCTGGGGGGCGTGGCGGCGGCAGGCCAGGCCATGCGGGGGGGCGTGCAAACCTGTCTCATCGAGCTCACCCCTTGGCTGGGGGGCCAGATCACCTCCCAGGGGGTATCAGCCATCGACGAGTCGCTCCCCATGCGGCAGCGGGGCAATTTTTCCCGCCACTGGCTGGAGTTTAAGGCCCTCATCGAAAGCCAGCCGGTGCATCTGCCCGCCTGGACAGGGATCCCGCCGGGAACCCGTGTCTCCGAAATCAACAGTTGCTGGGTAGGGGGGCTGTGTTTTCCGCCCCAGGCTGGTTTGCAGGCGGTGGAAACCTGGCTGCAACAGGCCGCCCGCAGCGCCCCCCACAGTCGCTGGGCCACCCAGACCGCTTTTAAGGGGGCCACCTTCAGCGCCGACGGCTCCCGCCTCGAGAGCATCTACGCGGTGCAGCGGCAGCCGCGGGATCCCGATTTTGTGCCGCCGGGGCGGCTGTGGCGGGAATTGGTGAGCTGGTATAGCTGGCAGGAGACGGAAGTCTTTGCCAAGCGGGTGCTGCGGCTGCAGGCGCCGCCGGGCCGCCCCTTGTTCGTGATCGACGCCACCGACACCGGCGAGCTGGTGGGCTGGGCCGGGATCCCCTACCGGCTGGGCTCAGAAGGGCGAGATCTAACCGGGGAGCCCAACGCCGCCCCGGCCAGCAACCCGGAGTGCACCCAGGCTTTCACTTTTCCCTTCGTGCTGGCCATCCACGACGACGGCGGGCGCTCCCGCGCCGAGCTGGCCCAGTTGCAGCCGGGCTACTCCCGCGCCGAGCACCGCCGCCAGTTCGACCTGGAGGGGTTTCCCACCTTCAGCGGCCAGAGCTTTTTCAACTACCGCCGCATCGTCAGCAAAGGCCGCACGGATCCCTTTTACGGCACCCCGCTTCCCGGCGATCTCACCCTGGTGAACTGGAACCGCGGCAACGACTGGGGGATCATGAACCCACCCCTAATCCTAACGGAAGAGCGGCTGCTGGCCTCAGGGCAGCGCCACAACTGGCTGGGGGGGCTGGATGTCTCGGCCATCAAAGATGGGGAGAACCACGCCCTGCTGTTTGCCGAATGGCTGATGGAAACCCAGTCCCGCGCCGGCTATCCCCTCTCCTTGCTGTTTGGCGAAGAGTCTTTGCTGGGCACCCGCTCCGGCCTCAGCCTCTACCCCTACATCCGGGAGGGGCGGCGTATCCTGGGGCGGGCCGCCTACGGCCAGGCGGAATTCCTGATGCTGGAGCAGGATATTCGCGTCGGCGCCAGCGGGGGACGGGACTTTAGCCCCACAGCAGTTGGGATCACCCACTACGCCATCGACATGCACGGCTGTCGCTACCGCAACTGGGAGCCTTCCCTGTCGGCCAGCTCGGCGCCGGTCAACGAGTTTTCCGTCCGCCCCATCGTCATCCCCCTAGAGGCCCTGATCCCCCAGAAGGTGGATAACCTGCTCATCGGCGGCAAGGGGATCGCCGCCAGCCACATTGTCAACGCCGCCACCCGCACCCATTACGGCGAGTGGACCATTGGCTCGGCAGCGGGGCTGACCGTGGCTTGGCTCCGCAGCCAGGATCCCGGCTTGACCCCAGCCCAGATCGTGCCCCAGGGCAAAATGGCCGATTTGCAGCGCTACCTGGTTGCCTACGGCCAGCGACTGCACTGGTAGGCCGTTGCCGCCGCTTTACCCCTGGGCTAGGGAAGATCCTACCCCTCTGCGCCGGAAGGCAGGGGATTGGGATCCCTGTTGGCGCCATAGCGCCGCTGCCGCCACCACACCAGCAGGGGGCTGGCGATGAAGATGCTGGAATAAACCCCCAAGCTGAAGCCGATAAGCAAAGCAATGGCAAACCCCTTCAGGGTGGCTCCCCCAAAAATGGCAATGGCCACCAGGGGCAGCATCGTCGTCAGGGTGGTGTTCAAAGAGCGGGCAAAAGTCTGGTTCAACGACAGGTTCACCACCTCGGCAAAGCTGACCTTGCGGCTGACCAGACGCAGATTTTCCCGGATGCGGTCGTAGATAACCACTGTGTCGTTGACGGAAAAGCCAATGATGGTTAGCAGCGCCACCAAAAACAGGCTGTCCACCTCCATGCCCACCGTCAGGCCCAAAAGGGCAAACAGACCTGTTGTCAGCACCACATCGTGCAGCAAGGCCACAATGGCAAACACTGCGTAATCCCACTGGAAGCGCAGGGCCAGATACACCACAATGAGCCCAAAGGAGATGAGCACCGCCACAAGGCCGGAGCGCAAGAGCAGACGCCCCACCGTCGGGCCTACCGTCTCCACCAGCTTGCGCTCAAAAGGGCCTATCTGTTGCCGCAGCGTGGCTTCTACCGCCAGGCGCTCCTGCTCCGTCAAAGGGGGCATGCGGATCAGGGCTTCTTGGCCCGTCTGGGTGTCCAGTTGGATGATGCTGGTTCCCAGGTCATGTTCCTGCAGAGCCCGCCGCAGCTCGTCGGTGGTGACAGGCTGCTCAAAACGCAGATCCAACAAGGTGCCGCCGGCAAAATCCAGCCCCAGCCGCAGGGGGGTTCCCAGAGAGGCCAGGGAAAAAGCCATGCTGACCAGCCCCACCAGCAACACTGCCAGAGACAAGCTAAACCACAGCCTGCTGCGACCCACGATGTCGAAGCGGTAGTCAAGCGACCGCCGGGATCCCACCGCCGGATCGGTGGGGGATAGCTCTTGAGCTGTCATGATTGAGCCGCCTCCATGCGAACGCCGTAAAACTCAGGTTTGCGCAGGGCGGGGATCCCCATTGCCGCCAAAAGCAGCGTGCGGGTGCAGGTGATGGCCGTGAAAAAGCTCACCAAAATGCCAATGGCCAGGGTTACCGCAAAGCCTTTCACCAGCCCCATCCCCAGCCAGAAAAGTACGCCACAGACCAAAAGGGTGGTGACATTGCTGTCGAGGATGCTGCTGAAGGCGCGGTTAAACCCTTCCGAGATGGACTTGTAGATGGACTTGCCGGCCCGCAGCTCCTCTTTGATGCGCTCGAAAATCAGCACATTGGCATCCACCGCCATGCCGATGCTGAGGATGAAGCCGGCGATCCCGGGCAGGGTCATGGTCACCCCCAGCAGTTGGAACAGAGCAAACGTACAGAGGGCGTAGATGAGGAGGGCGATATCGGCAACAAGCCCCGGCAGGCGGTAGTAGGCCACCATGAAGACGAAAACCAGCACCAGGCCGGCAATGCCAGCATAGAGGCTGCGGCGCACGCTCTCTTCCCCCAACGTGGCCCCGACGGTGCGGTTTTCAATGACGCGAATGGGAACGGGAAGCGCCCCCGCCTTGAGCTTCACCGCCAGATCGGTGGCGGTTTCCACTGTGAAATTGCCCGTGATCACCGCCGTCCCGCCGGTAATGCCGGTGCGGGCAAACTCCGGCCCCACAATTGGCGCGCTGATCAGCACGTCGTCCAGAAAAATGCCAATCGGGCGCCCTGTTCCGGCCAACTCGCGGGTGAGCTGAGTAAACTTCTCTGCCCCTGCCGGCTTAAACTCCAGCAACACTTCCCAAGTCTGGGATCCGCGGCGGGGGGCTTGGGGATAGGCGTTGCGCAGCAGATCGCCGGTGAGGCCGACCCGTTCAAACAGGGCGTCGGGATCCTCCCCCGCCGTTATCTCTCCCCGCTCGTTGCGGGGCAGGGCACTGACCGGCACCAGGCCCTTGCGAAACTCCAACCGGGCCGTATCGCCCAAAAGAGCAATGGCCCGATCGGGATCTGCCACCCCCGGCAGCTGCACGAACAGGCGATCTTGGCCGCTGATCTGCACCAGAGGCTCGGCCACCCCCAGGCCGTTGATCCGCTGCTGGATCACCGCCTCTACCCCCTGCATCACCTCAGAGGTAATCTCAGGCACCTCTTCCGTGGGCAAAGCCTGCAGGGTGAGCTGCGTCCCCCCTTTGAGGTCAAGGCCAAGACGAACTTCGCGGCTGAAGCCCAAGTAGACGAGAGCAACCACCACCGCCAAGATAAAGATCAGCCCTCGCAGAACAGCGAGGCGACTGAGCCACAAAGCTGGAGATCTGGCCATACTGCTGAAAGGGTGAGGAACACGGGCGCACTCGATCCGAGGCTTTCAGGATTTTGGCACCTTTTGATCCTATCGCACACGGGATCCCTCACCTGACAAGTCGGAAAACGGCAGCGGCAGGAGCGTCCAAGTAGGGTCTCTGGGGAGCTGCTGCAGAGACAACCGCGAGTTTCTCAGAAGATGGGCGCTCGGCTGCCGAGCCGAGTAAGGAGAAGGTTGAAAGCCGTTAAACCAACGCTGTCTCCTCTTGGTTTGTGCTAGCCCTGGGGCTAGGCTATTGCCATCTCGGGGCAGCAGGCAACATCTGGGTGCGGTTTGGCTCTACCCCGACATCTGCGAGTTCAAGGAGGGAAAGTTGAGGTGAATTGGAGACGGACTTACTATCTCCCTGGATTGCTCTCGGCCCTAGCTTTATGGGGATCCCCCGCCTGGGCCGGAGAGTATTTCACCGAGGAAGTGACCAGCCCTAGCCTGGAGATCATCCACGGCTGGCGGCAGGAAGTGGACGGCATTAACGTCACCATCACCAACACCAGCCTGGGATCTTTTCGGGTGCCGCTGGAAATCGATATGGAGGATCGAACTAGCTGTGAGCGAGCCGACTTAGTGCTGACGAACAATCGCGTTATGCCAATGGGATCCTTTCAAGACTGCATTCTCAACATCTTTCCCTACTTGGATAAATTCATCAACCAAGAAGTCGCCAGCATTCGGGTCGCCCTCAAAGGGCCGGCCCCCCTCCTGGAGATCCCCCTGGAAGAGTCGGATCGGCTGATCTTGGCCCAGGTGGCCAACCAATCGCGGGAAGCCTTTGTCTTCTTTCAGCAGGAGCTGGCCCGCGTCTTGGCGCTCTTGAAGCAGCCCGATCCCGGCCAGGCCGAGACGGCCCCACCGACGGCCAGCCCAACGCCGACTGCTGCCGCCGAATCTGCACCCAACCCGGGAGATTTCGTGATCGTGGGCTCGATTCAGGAAGAACGGGTGGGGGCTGGCAGCCGCCTGAGCGTAGAGGCGATCAACCGCAGCACCCGCACCGTCCTCAACGCTCGTGCTCGCTTCACGTTCTACCGGGGAGAGGAGGTGGTGGAGACGCGGGTGGTCGCGTTTGAACCCAGCGACGTGCCGCCGGGACAACGCGCCTCTGCTAGGGTTCTGAAAACCGATGCCAATTGGGATCGGGTCACCGTCACCTTCCAGTGGCAGTAGGGATCCCTAAGGTGCCAGGGCGTTCCCTCGCAGCAGGCTGCCTAGAGTCTTAACCGTGATCTTGAACTGCACCCAAGGGTTCATGGGCACCACCGTCTTGTAGAGGTAGCTGTCAAAGGTCATCCGCTGCACATCCCGGTCAGCGCACATCTCCACAAAGGCCTCGCGGGTGGCGTTGGAACGGTAGAACACCCGTTGCAAAATGTCCAAAACCTTGTAGGTTAGGCCGTATTGGCGATCCCAGCGCTTGAGGTACAGCTTGAGATCTTCTTCGCTGGGGATGCGCTTCCCGCCCTCGGAGGTCTCGACGATGGTCTCGGCGCACATGCGGCCCGACTTGGCGGCAAAATAGATCCCCTCGCCGCTGGACTTGGTTACATAGCCTGCCGCATCTCCCACCAGGGCTGCCCGACCCACCACACGGCGCGGACGCGGATGCTCTGGGATCGGATGGGCTTCCACCTTGATCACCTGGCCGCCCCGAATCCGCTCGGCAGCGCGGGCGCGGATCCCGGCCTGCAACTTTTGGATCTGGGCTTGGTTGGCCTTCATGGTGCCGGTGCCCACCGCCACGTGGTCGCACTTGGGGAACACCCAGGCATAGAAGTCCGGAGAAACATCGTCCCCCACGTACATCTCTGCCCGCTCCTCGTAGTAGGCCATTTTGTCGTCCGGGAGCCGAATCCGCTCCTGAAAGGCCAGAGCATAGTTGTAGTCGCCGGCACCGATGGCTTCTGCCACCTTGGAGTGAAAGCCATCTGCCCCGATCACCAGATCCACCGCCAGCGAACGGGGTACTCCCCGATTTGAGCCGTCGGAAAAATCGCTGTAGTGCAGGATGTAGGGATCCCGGCCATTTTGGGGGATTTCCAGATGCATCACCTTGCCGTGGATCAGCTCCGCCCCTTTTTGGCGAGCGCGGTTGCGCAAGAAGGCATCCAGGATCTCGCGGCGGCACATGCCGATATACTCATTTTCCTTTTCGAGGGCGATATCCACCTCGTAGTTGGAAGGGGAGATCATCTTCATCTTGCGCACTTTGCGGTCGATAATCTCCTCAGGGAGGTCGAACTCTGAGACCATACAGAGGGGAATAGCGCCCCCGCAGGGCTTGGCGTTGTCTAGCTTCCGCTCAAACAAAAAGGTCTCGATTCCGGCTTGGGCTAGAACTTCGGCGGCAGAGGCTCCGGCTGGGCCACCCCCAACAACAGCAACTCTCAGGCTCAAGGCGCTCTCCTCGCTGCAAGTAGATCGGCTCGTCAGACAGCAGGCATCCTACCACAGCTCCCCAAAAGCGTTGCAAACCTTGACGAAGTATTGCAGTTCGGCGAGGCTCAAGGGAACGTGCTTTGGCGATGGGAACAATAAAAAGGGGTCCGCCCCGTCTGCTTGTCCAGGGGGCGGGGAGCGGAAACCTGCCCTGCAGTCCGGGCTCAGCGCTAGAGGTTCTGAATCATGAGCTTAATTGGCAACATCATTTGGCTGATCTTCGGGGGGTTGCTGACCAGTCTGGGCTATATCTTGGGGGGGCTAAGCCTTTGCCTGACCATCATCGGCATTCCTTTTGGCTGGCAGAGCCTCAAACTGGGGTTTGCAGTGCTTGCCCCCTTCGGCAAAGAAGTGGTGGAGTATCCCGATGCCAACAGCCCGCTGCTGCTGATCTTCAACGTGATCTGGCTGTTGCTCTTCGGCTGGCCCCTGGTGCTCAACCACCTCTTCTGGGCTGTGATCCTGGCCGTCACCGTCGTTGGGATCCCCTTTGCCAAACAGCACCTGAAGCTGGTCATCCTGTCTTTGTTGCCTTTTGGCCGGGATCTGCGCTGAAAGAGGGCAAAGTGGGGATCCCTGCAGATTAAGATCACTGCCAAACTCTACCGCGACGGCAAGGGGAGAGGGCGAGCGGCCAGCCGTTGACTGTGATTTGGATCGCCTTCGAACCTCTCATCCGGTCACCAAGACACGGGCGGAAAAGCGAGAGATTGAACTCATCGCAGATGGGGAGAAAACCATGCGCAGCATCTGGCTCGCGGGGGTAGTCGCTGCTTTGGCTCTGCTGGCGGCTATGTCTTTGGCTCAATCGGATCCCCAGGAAGAGTGGCTGCACGGCGAGCAGTGTGGCACAGAGGGGCCGGTCATCTGTCTGGAGTGACGTTCTCCTCAGCCCGGATTTCAGAGGGGCTCTATCTGGGTCACTTCTACCCGGCTCTCTGGCCCTAGGCTGATGCGGAACTGTTTGGCACCCGTCGGCAAGGGATCCGGCGGCAACTCCGGCAGGTCGGCAAGAGGAGTTTCGGCGCGGCGTTCCCGGGCCAGCTCATTCTCCGGCTCGGCAGCCAGCAGGGATCCCGCCGCATCCACCGTTACTCGATAGATCAAGCTCTCCTGCAAATCGGGAGGAGACTGCCATTGCTGGGCCAGGGTGTTTTGCAGCCGCAGCAGAGGATCTCCAGAGGCTTCCGGCGCGGTGAGCTGCTCCTGGGCCGAGTTGAAAGCAGTGGGAGCCCTCTTCTCCGGGGTGCGGCTGGCCCAGATCCCGACCCCGGCCACCAGGGCGATCCCTCCCACCAGCAGGGCAGCGATCCCGGCAGGCTGTCGATACCAAGCCCGCGTTACCGGCGTTCCCAGGCTGGCCAGTTGGGGAATGTCATCGGCCACCTGAGAGAGGTTCTCCAACAGGTCGTACAACTGGGTCATCGACAGATCCACTTGGGCAATCTGATTCTCCCCTTGGCGCACCGTGAGGCGATGAAAAATAAAATCCAGCGGACGGATGGCCACAGTACCGCTGAAGGTTCCCTTGGGCGCGCCGCTGAGCTGGGATCCGACGTAGCGGTCGATCACCGCGATCAAATCGCTGAGCCAAACACTGTCCCCCTGCAGAGTTTTGGTGGTCTCCCCCTGGCGAATTTCCAACTGACACTCGAAGTTCTGCTGGATGGCTCGCAGGGGCGGCGTTGAGGAACCCTCGGCAGCTTCGGGCAGGCCAGGTGCCTCTCCCCGCACCGTGAGGGTCGAGGTGGGCTGTTGATAGGTATGACTGATAAGGGTGAGACTGGGCATGGCAACTGGCGGGCAAACAACACAAGCAAGGAGCCTATTTCAGGAAGAGGGCAAAGCATCCGATCCGGAGCTATGGGCTACCTCCCCTTCTTCGTCGCTGCCGGCGGGCAGATCCATCTCAGGGCGGTTGAGCAGGGCTTTCCATAGACGCTGGGCCCCTCTTGGGCTGCTGTAAAACATCAGCTCGATCAAGATGCGCAGAGCCAGCTCGGCGAGGCTGTTCTCGTCACGCACATCCCCATCCACCATGCGGCTGCGGTAGTGGGAGATAAACTCATCTAGATAGTCGCCCACCAGTGGCTGACGGAAAGGGCTGAGCTCCTGTTCAACAGCAGCTTCCAGTTGCTCCAAGGTGCTGCGGATACGGGCCTGCTGCTGAGCAGCCAGATGAGCAATCACCAGCACCAGGGCGCGCGCCTCTTCGATATCGACTTCTTTTCGCCCACCGCTGCTGCGGCGCAGAGGGTTGGCGTTGCGCAGCCGCCAGAGAGCCACCCGATCGCCGATCTGCTTTTCCAAGTTCAGGGCTTTGGCTGCAGCCAGAACCGCCTCGGAAATTTCTCCGCTCAGGGACTCCAGCCCCAGCAACAGCAAATCCAACTGGGCTTTGATGGTTCCGGTAGCTGTGGTGAGGCCGGCGGGCCGAGGGTCTAGCTGAGTCTGCTTAGGTTCCACCGTCACGCTGTCAATGGGAGCTTTTTGCTTTGATAGGACTCTATGATCTCCTGTCTGGGGCAAACCTGCAACCGGATCCCTCCTGCGCTTGATTCTGACCCTTGCCAAGGGCTTGGATGACGACATCCGGCAGGCGCTGGGCATTGTCCCGCTCTTTCTCGCTTCTTGAGAGTTCCCCAACCAGATTAGAAGTCAGACCGAGTTGTTCTGGGTCAGTTGTTGTTTTTGCAACGAACCCATTTTCTCAGCCTGTTTGCCCTTGAGAAAAAGAGGGGGTAGGAGGCGCTGTCGGTATGGGTTGACCTAGGATAGTGTATGATTCAAGCCTATAGCGGGTGAGAAGAGAGGGGGATCCGCATTTTGCGGCTTGATTGCCTGACTGTTCCCAGTCTGCCCTTTCTGACCACCTCAGCTCCGGGCGTATCCACAGATGAGCATGAGCGCTCCTGCTGCCCAACCCAGCCCTCCTCACTTGGTCTTGATCTTCACGAATCGGATGGGTCGGCGCGGCGTTGTCTTAGACAAGATTTACTACTCGGTGGGCCGGGCAGCCAGCAACCACATCCGCCTCTACGACTCTTGTGTTTCCCGCGAA
This sequence comes from Synechococcus sp. RC10A2, assembly GCF_047502605.1. Taxonomy (NCBI): domain Bacteria; kingdom Bacillati; phylum Cyanobacteriota; class Cyanophyceae; order Synechococcales; family Synechococcaceae; genus Synechococcus; species Synechococcus sp. RC10A2. The sequence continues at coordinate 28,194 of NZ_JANSHP010000053.1, read as the reverse complement.
CACGCCCTGATCATCCGCATCCCGGAAGAGAACCGGGCTGGGTACGGCTATATGATCTTTGACGGCAGTTCCGCATCCCGCCGCAGCACCAATGGTTTGTTCGTCAACGGCAAGCGGGTTTTGTCTCATCGGCTACAGCTTTTGGACAAGATAGGGTTTGGGCCCAATGTAACCGCCATCGTGGAGAGCACCGACCGCCTCAGCCCGGAGACGCTGGCAGCCCTGTTGAGGCCGCCGGCCCTCGGCGACAATGTAACCCCAACCGGATCCCAGAGAGAAACCTTGAAAGAGACGCCCAGAGAGAACGACGACTTCACCGCCGCTTGATGGCGTGAATGGTTTTCAATCCAACCCCCTGCCGAGTTTTGGGTTCCCGTGACTCCCACTCCCCCTGCCCTGAGCGGCTACTGGCAAAATGGCTTCGACCTGGAAGCTCACTTGGGATCCTTTCTCGGCCTCAAGGCCGCCGAGCTGCGGGAGAAGCTGCGGCTTGGCCAGCAACAGTTGGCAGAGCTGGGCCGGCGCGACTTCATCTGGGATCAGGCGGAGATCTTTTACCGGGATCGGGTGGGATCCGCCTATTTGCTGGACTTGGCAGCTTGGCACCTGAGCAGCACCGACTACATCGGCGATACCCTGCGCCTGGTGGCCGACCATGCCCGTGGGCGGGTGTTGGATTTTGGCGGCGGCATCGGCACCCACGCCATTGGGGCGGCCCTCTGCCCGGCGGTGGAGCAGGTGATCTTCTGGGATATCAACCCCATCCATCGGCAGTTTGTGCAACTGCGGGCGGAAAAGCTGGGCCTAAGCGAACGCATCCACTGTCCAGACACCTTCCCGGAAGGGATCCGTTTTGACACCGTCATCTGCTTCGATGTGGTGGAACATTTGCCGGATCCGGCGGCGCAGTTGCGGCAATTTGACGACTGGCTCCAGCCGGCAGGTAAGCTCTTGATTAACTGGTATTTTTTCAAGGGGTTTAACGGCGAATTTCCCTTTCATCTCGACGATTCACAGCGGATCGAGGAGTTCTTTCAGGTGTTACAAAGCCATTTCTTAGAAGTGTTTCACCCCTATTTGATTACTGCCCGCTGCTACCGCAAGTGGAATGAACGCTGAGATGGGAGAAAACCCAAGTGCTGCGCTATTTGCAGGTGTTGTGGTTGTTTTGGAGCACTTCTGTAGCTGCAGAAATGGAGTACCGGGCCAATTTTGTCTTTGCCAGCCTCAGCAGCTTGGGCGGCCTGGGGTCAGCTTTGTTTGGGCTGTCGCTGTTCTACCAGCAGGGGCACCGCCTGGGGGGCTGGAGCTGGCCGGAGGCGCTCATCGTCTTGGGGGTGTTCACCATTTTGCAGGGGGTGTCGGCCAGCCTTTTTAACGTCAACTTAAACCGCATCGTGCAACAAGTTCAGGAAGGCACCCTGGATTTTGTGTTGCTCAAGCCCATCAGCAGTCAGTTTTGGCTGTCAACTCGGGTGTTTTCTCCCTGGGGCCTGGTGGATATTGGCTGTGGCCTGTTGTTGATTCTCTACGCCGGGATCCAGTTGCGGCTGCCGGCCTGGGCCTATGTTCTGGGTCTAGTGCCCCTTTTGCTGGGGTTGGTCATCCTCTACAGCCTCTGGTTTATGCTGGGGGCCACCAGCATCTGGTTTGTCAAGATCTACAACGTCACCGAGGTGTTGCGGGGCTTGGTGGAGGCGGGGCGATTCCCGCTGGTGGCCTATCCGGTGGCCTATCGGTTGTTTTTTACCTTCGTCGTGCCGGTGGCTTTCTTGACCACCGTGCCGGCAGAAGCCTTGCTGGGTCGGATCCAGTGGCCCTGGCTTGTGGGATCCGCCCTGCTGGCGGCGGGGCTGCTGTGGGGATCCCATTTGTTCTGGCGCTTTGCCCTGCGCTTTTACACCAGCGCCTCTAGTTAAAATCTCCGTCCAAACCTCTCCATCCTGAGCATCCAAGCAGGGAGGATGGGAGTAATTGCTACAGAAGCGCCCCACGCGATCCCCTTTGGGAAGAACAATTGGCCTTCCCCCTCAATGAAAGGGCAAAAGCGGATTCTCGGCTGGGGGATGGGATCCCTCTAGCCTGCCTTTCTAGCGGCAAAAGAGAGTGCTGCTTGCCGCAGCAATCTGCAGCCACCTGTCTTGTGGCGCAGAGGGGTGTTTTGTTGTCAACAATCCTGACACCGACTGAGACAATTTGTCAATTTTTTAAGGAGCATTTTCCATGCGCAAGCACCTGCAGTGTGTGGCCGTATCTGTGGCAGCCGGTAGCTTAGCTCTGCTGGGCTGCAGCAACAGCAATGCTTCTCCGATGGCGATGATCCCCTCCCAAGCAGATTTGGTGGCCCTGGGCAGCGGCAACCGCCTCACCTTCATCCGCTCCACCGATGCCTCGGTACAGGGATCCCTGACGGTGACGGGGGTGAGTGGTAGTTTGATCGGTATTGATGTGCGTCCTGCCAATCGCCTGCTCTACGGCCTCACCGACGCCAACATCCTCTACACCCTTAACTTGCAGACCGGCGCCGCTACGGTGGCCAGTACCCTGTCGGTTCCCTTTACGGCGGGTACGCTGTCCGGCATGGATTTCAACCCCGTTCCGGATCGGCTGCGCCTGGTGGGAGCCAACGGCCAGAACTTCCGCATCAATGTGGACACGGGCGAAGTGATCCAAGATAGACCTTTGGCCTTTGGCCCAATGGAACTGCAGGGATCCCGACCGGCTGTTACCGCCGCCGCCTACACCAACAACGTGGCCGGCACCCAATCCACACGGCTGTTGAACATCGACGGCGAGCGCAACCTGCTGCTGTTCCAGAATCCGCCCAACGAGGGGGTGCAAATGCCGATTGGCCCCCTGGGCGTGAACTTCGGCCCGGTGGGCGGGTTTGACATCCGCACGGTCGGCGGGGTGGATACCGGCTTTGCCATCGGCGGCTCCACCCTGTATCGAATTGACCTGAATACAGGTCGCGCCACCTCTGTGGGCACGCTGCCGGGTGGGCCGTTCTTTGGCTTGGCTGCCTTCTAGATCGGCCAGGTTGTTACAATTCCAGTCATTTTTCTGGCCAATTGTTGCTGTTTTGTTTCGGCCCGATTCCAGCTCGGGATTGGGCCTTCTGTACTTCTTCAAGTAGGGTTGACCTCCATCTATGCAGGCGATAGATTATGGGAGCCGCTGTCCTTTCTGGCTTGCCTTAGGCAAGGCCTGCTTCTTACTAAGTGCTTTCTCGTCGCCGTTTTGTTTTCTCCTTCCCCCCATGAAGATCGAGGATGACAAAGCCGAGGGATCTCTGCAGGAGAGAAGCGATGCAGAGGTATTTTCAGCCCTCAAGGCAGGCCAGTCGCAAGCTTTGGCTATCCTCTACGACCGCCACGCCGGTTTGGTATACGGAATCGCCTGCAAGATGCTGGGCAACTCTGCCGAGGCCGAAGATCTGACGCAGGACATTTTTTTGAGTTTGGCCCGTTCTTCCTTCGATCCCAAGCGGGGATCCCTGCGCACTTACCTGGGCATTTTGGCCCGCTCCCGCTGTTTGGATCGGCTGCGCTCTTGGCGCAATCGACAGCGATCCCTGGAACGGGGCAGAGTGGAATTACAGGGCGATGCCGCCGAGGATCCGGCCCTGGAGCAGTTGGCCGGGGCAGAGCAGGCGGTCGAGGTGCAAACGGCTTTGGCCCAGCTATCTGAACATCAACGCCAAATCCTCAAAATGGCCTATTACGAAGGCATGAGCCAAACAGAAATTGCCAAGCAATTGAATCTGCCTTTGGGAACGGTTAAAGCCAGAGCCCGCCGAGGCTTGCTGCGGCTGCGCGAGTTGCTGGGAGGCGCCCCATGAAAGCCGAGTCTGTGTCTCCCGAAGAACTGCAACTGTGGCTGGCCGGCTACGTGCTGGGGGATCTCTCCCCGGAAGAGGCCGACCGCCTGGAAGCGGTGCTCAAGCTGCGCCCGGAGCTGCAGCAGGAGCTGCAAGCCCTGCAACAGACCCTGGAAAGGGCCTACGGCGTCGAAGAGAAGCAACCTCCCCCCGCGCTGCGGGCTTCTCTGCTGCAAGCCTACACAGAGCCGGCGCCCAAACCCCTCTCCACGACAATTCAGGGATCCCCTCGCTGGCGGGGCCTGGCGGCATTGGCAGCAGGGTTAATCGTGGCTTTGGGACTGGGGAATCTCTACCTGTGGCGCAGGCTGCAACTGGCCCAGACGCAAGGGATCCCGGTCGAGGTGGTGACATATGAATTGCAACCGACGGCAGAAAACGTGACTGGCTCGGTTACGGTGGAGGTGGATCCGCAGCGCTTGCAGGGGAGGCTGGTAGCCCGCGGTTTGCCGCCGCTGCCGGAAGGCCGCGTCTATGCGCTCTGGGTGGTGCTGGAGCCGGAAGCGCCCTTCACCAAAGATAGGGCGGGGGCGATCCTCACCACAGCTTTCCGGGTGGATGCGGCGGGAAACCAAGAACAGGAGCTGCGCTTGCCACCGGTGTTCGCATCCACAGAATGGGTGCGGGCAGTGGCCATTACCGAAGAAGACGGCAGCCGGCCCCAAGAGCACCAGGGATCCCCTCTGTGGATTTCCGGCTAGCGGGAGCAGTGGCCAACCAACATAGGTTCGTCGGCGGAGGCAAGGCATGGATCTAGCCAGGATCCCTCTGCTTAAGCGACTGGCGGAGCACTCTCGCCGATGTGGATCGGCAAAACAGGGATCCCGAGCCACCCTGCCGTTGGGAAAAGTTGTGGGCGCACCGGAAGCGTAACAGCATTAAGATGATGGTCACTACCCCGGCACAGCAAAAGCCAACTTGGAGGCCACCCTATGGGCGAAGCCAAGCGCCGCAAAACCCGAAACAGACCGACTCCCGACCAAGAGCTGCTCTTTCCCCAGCTCAAAGACATTCCTCTCACCAAAGCCCAAGCCCGCACGATCTACAATTGGACAACTCGAGGCGCTTGGGCCGGCATTATTCTCCTGGCCATTGTCTGGGTGGTGGTGCGATTTGTGGGGCCTGCCCTGGGCTGGTGGCACCTGGTGGGCTAGCCGGCTGGATCCCTTGAGTCTCCTTGGAGTTTTCCTATGCGATCCTACTTGGCAGCCGCCCTGCAGATGACCAGCACCCCCGATCTGGCCGGCAACTTGCAACAGGCAGAGGAGTGGATTGACTTTGCGGCGCGCCGGGGCTGTGAGCTGGTGACCTTGCCGGAAAACTTTGCCTTCATGGGGCCGGAGGAAGAAAAAGCCCGCCTTGCGCCGGAGATTGCGCAGCGGGCCGAAGAGTTTTTGGCCAAGATGGCCCAGCGCTACCAGGTGTTTGTGCTGGGCGGGGGATACCCGGTGCCGGATGGACAGGGCAAGGTGTACAACACGGCGGCCCTCTACAGCCCCGAGGGCAAGGAGCTGGCCCGCTACCGCAAGATCCACCTCTTCGACGTCAACCTGCCCGACGGCAACACCTACCGCGAGTCGAACACGGTGGTGAGCGGCAACGAGGTGGTTGTCTGCCAGGAGGAGCGGCTAGGCACCCTTGGTTTGTCGGTCTGTTACGACGTGCGCTTTCCTGAGCTATATCGCTCCTTGGTGGATCGAGGGGCAGAAGTGTTGTTGATCCCCGCCGCCTTTACCGCCTACACGGGTCGGGATCACTGGCAGGTTTTGCTGCAGTGTCGGGCCATTGAAAACACCTGCTACGTGATCGCCCCCGCCCAGGTGGGCACCCACTACGAGCGGCGACAATGTCATGGCCACGCCATGATCGTGGATCCCTGGGGGACGATCCTGGCGGATGCCGGCGGCGAAAAACCAGGAGTGGCCATTGCCGAGATCGCCCCAGAGCGGCTACAGCTTATCCGGCGGCAGATGCCCTCGCTGCAACACCGCCGGCTGGCCTGTGCCGTTACTCCCTAGGGATCCCCTATGCCTTGGCCGCCGCTGATTCTCTACAGCAAGCCCGGATGCCACCTCTGCGAGGGCCTAGCGGAGAAATTGCGGCAGATCCCCGAAATCGGCGAGCTGGAAATCCGCGACATCACCGCCAACCCCGCCTGGTGGGAGCGCTACCACCTGGAGGTTCCCGTGCTGAAGGTGGCCGGGGATCCCGAACGGCTTTTGCCTCGCCCCTCGCCGCGGCTGACGGCGGCGCAGTTGCGCGCCTGGCTGGGACAACAGTTGGGTTGCCTATCGGGAGGCTAGCGCTTCGCTGCGGGCGGTATAGCCAGCTTGGCGCAAAGCTGCCACGGTGGCCTCGGCATCTTTAACCCAAAATTGGGATCCCAGCCTCACCCAGAGCGTGTGGGGAGGGGCGACGATGGCCGCCACAACAGGGATGCGATTTTCTTCCTTGGCTTCCGAACGTTGGCGGGCAAGCAATGTTTGCAAACGGTATCGATCCTCCAATGTCCCAGCCGAGTCCAGAGGGAGTTCCACCGTAACCCAACTCACCGATTCAATCGGCTGTAAGTCCTCGACAATCAATTGCACCTGTTCATCCCGCTGATCCACCTTGGCCCAGATAAAAAGCCGTTGATCCACCTCCAGACGATGGCGCAAACGTTCGTAAGTTTTGGGGAAGATCACCGCTTCGCAACTGCCGGTGAGATCTTCCAGTTGCAAAATGGCCATGCGATCCCCTCTCTTGGTGGTTACCGTTTTAATGGCGGTCAGCAGGGCCAGAATGCCTACAGAAGTATCGGCTGCGTAGCCGCTCAAATCGGAGAGGTTAACAGGAGCCAACAGCCGCGCCTGCTCTTGAATCCGCCGCAGCGGGTGATCCGAAACATAAAAGCCCAACAGCTCCCGTTCTAGCCTTAACTTTTCTTGCGGTGGAAAATCTTCAGTTGCAGGCCCCCGCGGAGCTTCAATAAATCCCTGGTCGTTGCCCAACAAATCAAACAGGCTGGCTTGGCCAATGGCTTTGGACTTAGCCTGCTCCGCTGCCCAATTGAGGATGGGATCCAGATCCGCCATTAGCTGTTTGCGGTTGCCGGAAATACCATCAAAAGCGCCCGCACAGATCAACGACTCGATGGCGCGGCGGTTGACCACGCGCAGATCCACCCGCTGGCAAAAATCGGCCAAAGAGGTGAAGGGGCCTCCGGCCTGGCGGGCAGCCAGAATGTTTTGAATCGCCCCCTCGCCCACATTCTTCACTGCTCCTAGACCAAACAAAATGCTGGATCCCTGAGGGGTAAAGTCCAGGCCAGAACGGTTGATATCCGGCGGCTCAATTTGGATCCCGATCGACAGGCAATAGGTGATGTAGCGCTGGACCTTGTCTTGATCCCCTCCCACAGAAGAAAGCAGCGCCGCCATGTATTCTGTTGGATAATTGGCCTTGAGATAGGCTGTCTGGAAAGTAATCAGTCCATAGGCCGTAGAGTGGGATTTGTTGAAGCAATACTCGGCAAAAGCAACCATTTGGTCAAATAGCTCCGTAGCCACTTCCTTGGCCACACCTCGCTCTACTGCCCCTCGGACGAATTGCTCCCGGTGTTTCTCCATCTCGGAAACTTTCTTTTTTCCCATCGCCCGCCGCAATAGATCAGCCTGGCCCAGGGTATAGCCGGCCATGTCCTGGGCAATGCGCATGATCTGTTCTTGGTAGAGAATGGCGCCATAGGTATCTTGAAGGATTGGCTTGAGGAGATCGTGGGCGTAGGTTACCGGCTTGCGGCCATGCTTGCGATCGATAAAGTCCGGGATCATGCCCGTATCCAATGGCCCTGGCCGGTAAAGAGCTAAGACCGAGGAAATATCTTCCAAGTTGGAAGGCTTGAGCTCTCGCACCACCTGCTTCATGCCGGAAGACTCCAGTTGGAAGATCCCTTCCAGCTCTCCTTTTTCCAAAAGTTGGTAAGTTTTCTCGTCGTCCAATGGCAGGTTATCCAGGTCGATAGTGACCCCTCTGTGCTCTCGAATCAGCTCCACGGCCCGCTGGATCATCGTCAGGTTGCGCAGCCCCAAAAAGTCCATCTTCAACAGGCCCAGAGACTCGATATCTTCCATCGAGTACTGAGTAATAATTTGGCCTTCGTTGTTGTATTGCAAGGGCACGATCTCATCTAGAGGATCTTTGGAGATGACCACGCCGGCAGCGTGAACCCCAAAGGTTTTGTTGGTGCCTTCCAACAGGCGGGCCAGCTCGATCCAGCGGTGAGTGGTTGGGTCTTTCTCGTATTTTTCTTTGAACTCTGGAGCCGGCGTGTTCTCGCCGATCATCTCCTCCAATTTTGCCGGTTTGCCCCGCGAGATCGGGATCAGCTTTGCCATTTTGTCGGCTTCGGCATAGGGAATATCCAGCACCCGACCGACATCTTTGAGAATGGCCTTAGAAGTCATGCGGTTGAAGGTGATGATCTGGGCCACTCGCTCCTGGCCGTATTTGCGGGTTACATAGTCGATCAGCTCTCCCCGCCGCTCGATACAGAAATCGGTATCGATATCCGGCATCGATTGCCGTTCTGGGTTGAGAAAGCGCTCGAAGAGCAACCCATATTTGACGGGATCGATGTTGGTAATCTGCAAAGCATAGGCCACCAGGGATCCGGCTGCCGAACCGCGGCCCGGGCCCACCGGGATCCCATGTTCGCGAGCATAGCGAACGTAGTCCCAGACCACCAGGAAATAGCTGGAGAAGCCCTTTTGTTGGATGATATTCAGCTCAAAGCGCAGGCGCTCCTGATAGTTTTCCGGAATCTGATCTGGATAGGCGACGCCGCAGCGTTTCGCCAGGCCCTGCCAGGCCAATTCGGTGAGATAGCTATCGGCAGAATGGCCCGGCGGAACCGGATAGTCGGGCATGCGCGTTTCCCCAAATAGGTCATAGCCCTCGATCTTTTCCAGCACCTTGAGAGTGTTGGCAATGGCTTCGTCGATCACCTCCTGCTCCAGGTGATCGCGGCAGAGGCGGCGCATCTCCTCCGGGCTTTTCAAGTACTCTGTGCCGCTGTAGCGAAGGCGGTTTTTTTCGGTGAGGGATTTGCCTGTTTGGATGCAGAGCAAAGCATCATGAGCCTCCACATCCCAACAGGAGATGAAGTGGCTATCGTTGGTGAGGATGATCGGGATCCCTAATTCGCGAGCAATGCGCACCAATTGCACATTGACAAAGCGGTCTTCTCGATAGCCGTGATCCTGAATCTCGATGTAGTAATCATCTCCAAACTGTTCCTGATACCAGGCGGCAACTTGGCGGGCAATTTCTGGCCGCCCCTGCAAAATGGCCTGGGGCACCTCCCCGGCCAGGCAGCCGCTGGTAACGATCAACCCCTCTTTGTATTGCGCCAAATACTCTTTGTTGATACAGGGCCGAGCGAAGATCCCCTTGCCTTGAACGCCTTGGAGATGGGAAATGGTGGTCAGCTTGACCAAGTTTTTGTAGCCCTGGGTATTTTTGGCCAAAACCACTTGGTGATACTTGGGGTACTTGCGGCTTTTGTCTCGAATATCGCCGTTGATAACATACATCTCATTGCCGATGATCGGCTTGATCCCTTTGCTTTTACACAGTTTCACCAGCTCGATGGCCCCGTACATAACGCCGTGATCCGTCAGGGCCAGCCCCGGCAAACCCATCGCCACCACCTGCTCAATCAGAAGCGGCAATTGGCTGGCGCCATCCAAGAGGCTGTACTCGCTGTGCAAGTGCAAGGGAACAAAGGCCATGGCAAGGCTACAGATAGAAGGATCTTTCTTACCTTAACTCGGTGTGCCCATTTCCCGGCTGCCTGCAGGTGTGGCTACAGTGAGATCAATCAAGCTTGTGTTTTCTCCTTTTGCCTAAATGGACACTCCCCTTCGCCTCACCCAGTACTCCCACGGCGGCGGCTGCGGCTGTAAAATCGCCCCGGCGCTGCTGCAGCAGATTCTCAAAGAGCTGCCCCTTTTCTGGTCGGATCCGGCGCTGCTGGTGGGATCCGAGACCAGCGACGATGCCGCCGTCTACCAACTCAACGACGAGCAGGCCCTGATCCTGACCACCGACTTTTTCATGCCCATTGTGGACGATCCGGTGGATTTTGGCCGCATCGCCGCCGCCAACGCCCTTTCCGATGTTTACGCGATGGGGGGCACGCCCATTCTCGCCCTGGCCATTTTGGGCATGCCGGTCGACAGGTTGCCCCTGTCGGCCATTCGGGAGATCATGGCCGGGGGAATCAAGGTCTGTCAGGAAGCCGGGATCCCTTTGGCCGGGGGGCACTCCATCGATTCGCCCGAGCCCATCTTCGGCCTGGTGGCGGCAGGGCTGGCCCACCCGCAGCACATCCGCCGCAACGCCACCGCCCGGCCCGGCGACGATCTCATCCTCACCAAGCCGCTGGGGATCGGGGTGATGACCACCGCCCTGAAAAAGGGCCAGCTCAGCGCGGCAGGCTACGCGGAAGTTTTGCAGGTGATGACTCAGCTCAACCGCATCGGCCCGCAACTGGCGCAGCGAGCCCAGGTTCGCGCCCTAACCGATGTAACGGGGTTTGGCCTTTTGGGACATCTGCTGGAAGTCTGCCGGGGCTCGGGGGTGAGCGCCGAGCTGGATTTGGCTGCCATTCCGTTTTTGACCGAAGCGCTCTCCTTAGCTGAAGCTGGGATCTTCCCCGGCGCAGCCCGGCGCAACTGGCAGGGCTATGAGGGAGTAGAGGCCAACTCTCTGCCGGAGTGGCAGCAGTTGCTCTTGTCGGATCCGCAAACCAGCGGCGGCTTGCTGGTGGCGGTGGATCCCGCCTACACCGCAGAGCTTTTGCAAGAGCTCCACAGCGCCGGCTACTCTTACGCCCGTCGCATTGGCCGCTGCCAGGCCGGCGAAGGGATCGCCATCCGGGTTGTCGGCGAGATGCCGGTAGCTTGAGTGAAGCCTATATTCGGCCCTCTCCTGCCAATATGAAGATTCGGTCAAGCAGAGCTGCGAAAGTTGAAGATCTCATGTAAGGGTAAGGGGAGCTGAGATATCTTAAAGGGGTATGAACGAGCCCTCTCCCAACAGCCATAGCCTGGTTCAGTGGGTTGAGCCAGGTCAACTGATTCGCAGCCTCAGCAGTGGCCAATTGCTGATGGTGGATCCACAGCGGCCCAACGCCCTGATCATCTGCAAGACGTTTCATGCCGAGTTTGCCGGGCCGGGGGCTGCGGTCGGGGGGCCCTTGGATGTGGATTCGAGCGGCGTGCTCCCCATTGGGGATGTGGCTCTGTTGCATCCCCAGGGCTATCAAGAGCGGCAAAATGCCTATGCCAAGCGGCTGCACTGGATGCGCTGGCTGCAGCAGATCACCGATAATCCTCTGCCGGCCCAGCGGGCGCGGGTGCTGCTTTTTAGTTTGGAGGAATTTTTCTCTGCCGATTTGGTCAGCCAGTTGCCGGATGACATTTTGGCGCGGCTGGTCGGGGTGCTGCCGCAGACAATCGCCGCAGCTCGGATGGAAATGATGCCCCTCTACAGCCCCAGCTATTCCCTGGCCGGCTGAGCCGTCTTGGGGAAGAAGGGAGAGGGGAGCCTGAGTTGGGGCTGTTCGGGATCGGAGTAAGAGACCTAGACTACAGAAATCAGGCCTTCTGGCTCTCTGGATTTGATTGGAAAATAAGCGCGGTATCGCTACCCTGAAAGCTCGCCCAACCGGGATCCTGGCCTCATGCAGTGGTGGAAACGGCTTCGCCAAAATCGCTGGGCTCAAGCAGGAGCCTACATCCTCCTCGTTTTCTATACTTGCGCCATTTTTGCCGAGTTTGTCGCCCCCTACAGCCCGCTGGAATCGCAGCCGGGGGGATCCCTTCTGCCCCCCACCGCCATTCACTTTTGGGACGAGTCGGGGGCTTGGCTGGGACCCCACGTTTATCCAACTCGCCAGGGGCCGGTGGATCTGGAAACGGGCGAACGTCCGCTTTTGGTGGATACCAGCCGTCCCGCCGGGATCCGCCTGTTTGTGGCCGGCACCCCTTACCGTTGGTTGGGTTTGATCCCCTGGGATCGACACCTATTCGGCACTGTCCCTCTGCGGACGGAGGAAGGGCTGCCCGTAGCGCGGCTACACCTGCTGGGCACGGACGATCAAGGTCGCGACTACTTCAGCCGTCTGGTCTACGGTGGGCGCGTCAGCCTGTTCGTTGGCCTGGTGGGCATCGGCATCTCTTTTCCCATCGGTCTGCTGGTGGGGGCCATATCCGGCTACTTCGGCGGCTGGGTGGATACGCTGCTGATGCGGCTGACTGAGGTGTTGATGTCGATCCCGACGCTGTATTTGCTGGTGTCGTTGGCGGCGGTGTTGCAGGTGAACCCGCTGACCGGTGTGCCCTTCAGCAATGCCGAGCGCTTTTTGGTGATTGTGGCCATCCTCTCTTTGGTGGGTTGGGCGGGCTTGGCCAGGGTGATTCGGGGGCAGGTGCTGTCCTTGCGGGAGCGAGACTTTGTGCAGGCGGCGCGGGTGGCCGGGGCCGGATCCCTGTATCTGCTGGTGCGCCATATCCTGCCCCAGACCACCACCTACGTGGTGATCTCGGCAACCTTGGCGGTGCCCGGCTATATCGTGGCAGAGTCGGTGCTGAGCTTGATCGGCCTGGGGATCCAACAGCCGGATGCCTCGTGGGGGAACATGCTGTCGCTGGCCACCAACGCTTCGGTAATCATTCTGCAGCCCTGGCTGGTGCTGGCCCCCACCCTGATGGTGGTGCTCACCTCCCTGTCTTTTAACTTGCTGGGAGATGGCCTGCGAGATGCCCTCGACCCGCGGGATCCTGATCCTCGCTGAGGAGAAGTTGCTTCCTGGTTTGCCGGCTGTAGAGGCAATGGGGCGGCCTGCCGTTCACCGTTTCCCGTCGGGATAGAGCCGGTTGAGCCCCTTGCGAGCCTTGGCATGGACGTCCAGGGTGGTATCCATCTTCAGGATCTGGCGGTAGACTTGCTCGGCCCGGGCGATTTCCCCCTCCTGCTCCAACTTCTCGGCCAGCTTGAGCCAACTTTGGGCCGAGGGATCCGCCAAAGAGCCCTGCTCCTGCAGTTGCCGCAGCTCTTCCAGGCGCTCTTGCACCATCGGTCGCAACAGCCAGGAATCGTCCAGATCCAACACTTCTCGGTAGTAGCGCTGGGCCTCTTTGAAGTTCTTTTGCTCGTCGTAGGCTTCCGCCAGTTGCAAAGCCAGCTCCGCCGTGGGCCGATCCTTAAACTGGCGATGCAGTTGGTTCAGCCGCCGCAGGAAGGGGGATCCCTGCTGCGGGTTTTTCAAATCCGGCGCGTGTTGAACCGGCAAATAGTTACTCCTCTCCGCCGATTGTTGAGGGGAAGGGGCAGGCTCCGCGGCCTGAGGTCGAAGGGGCGTTTGCCGGCTGATGCTTTTGGGGTCAATGGGGGTGGGCTTGTAAACCCAAACCGGCTGATCCGAAGAGGATGCCGGTGGGGTTGGGTGTGGGATCGGCTGGGGCAAGGGAATGGTCTTGCGATCCGGTGGTTCAGGAGGTGGCTGCTTCAGTTCTTCAGGGGTGCCGGGAGGTTTGGGGGCTTGAAATTGAATTGCCTTGGGAGCCTTCCTGTGCTCTTGGGCCAATTCTCGATAGAGGGCGGCCAATTGGGCATACCCCGCTTCTTCGTAGGCGGTGGCCAGCCAACGAGCATTCTCTGGGCTGGGATCTGCACGGTAAGCCCGCCGCAGCAACTGCAAAGCAGTGCCATAATTGCGCTCTCGAATGGCTGCCTGCCCCAAACTGGCTGAGCTGGCCCCGGTCGTATCGCTAGCCATAGGTTTCCGTCATGCCTCGCTGTGCGCCAATGATAGATCAGTTCTCCCTAGCCAGCCACCTGGGGCAACCTTTGCGACTGGATCCCTTGGCCATAGCATACCTTTGTCGAGCCGAACGCTGACTGCCAAGAAAGACTTCTCTTCTTTGGGATCTGCTCGCTAGACATCTTTAGCTGATGTTGATTTGAGATTGAGGCATTGAGATCTGGATGTGAGGCATACTTTCAAGCTAGCTTGTAGTCAAGCCCCGAGCAGCGACAGGTTTCGGCGCAAACATGATTCAACAGTTTCGAGATCGGTACCCCATGGGCAGTTTGCTTACCGATCTGTTGCGCGTAGAAGAAGGGATCTACATCGTCAAAGCCCAGGTGGTGGTCAACAACACGGTTCTGGGCAGTGGTATTGCCGGCTCCAACACAGTAGAAGAAGCAGAAGATGCTGCGCTGAAGCGCGCTTTAAACCACGCAGGATTCGGTCATTCCACAACTTCCCTGAGCTTGGGGGTGGATTCTGCTGCCGCCAGGATGCCCTACCTGCCCACTCCTGACTTGGCCAATGGGCGCACCCACTCTTCTGCTGCCCCTCAAGCTCCTGAGTCGATAGGGATCCCGGCGAAGCCGACTTCCCCAGAGTTGCCCAATCTGAGCGAGCCAGGGGCCTATGGAGATGATTTATCCGACATCATTGCTCAAACAGATGTCGAGATGCAGCGTATTGGCTGGGGCCGCAAGGAAGGACAAGAGTTCTTGGAGCGTCGCTTCCAAAAAAAGTCGCGCCACCAACTAAATGAGGCCGAACTGCGGGAGTTCTTGCGCTATTTAAAACAGCAGCCGTCCCGCCTCAACAGCGAGCCCCGTTTTTGACTTTTCCAGACTCCCTCGCTCCCGGCCCCTCTCCCAGAGGGAGTCCCCCCTCACCCCCAGCCCCTCTCCCAGAGGGAGAGGGGAGTTAGACTTGACCTTGGAAAAATCCCTTGCCCAAAGACAGGAGACTGCATCAAACCGCCAGTCTCTCTGGTGTCTCGTTGTGTTCTGGAATAGCCACGGCTAGGGCGCACCCACGATCACAGTGGTGTCTTGCATTGTCTTCACGACGGTCTCGCCTCCTTCCGAGAGCACAACCCGTCGCTCCGGCACCGACACTCCGGCCACCCTGGCAGTTTGGTAGTTTTGCCCGGCCTGCACCACAGAAGGAATGACGCCTGGGCCGGAAACCAAAGCAAAGGATTCGCCACCAATCTGGATCATCCCAGAAACCTGCACGCTGCGGGCAAAGGCCGCCGGGTCACGAGTGGGGGTCGGGAGCGGCGTGGTCACTGCTACGGGCACTTCGCCACCATTGCCGGGCGGCGGCAGCTCCGGCGGCGGAGGTAGAGGTGGCAGGTTAAGGGTTGGCTCAGGGGCACGCACGTTTTGGGGCACAAAGGGATCCGCCCGTCCCGCCCCACTCAAGGCCCGCTGGGTTTCCTGCTCTCGATCCACTGGCGGGATCAGGCTAGAGGCAGCTTGGGTAGCCTGCAGAAGGGAGGGCACCGGCGGCGGGGGTTGATCGGGGGCGGTCTGGCCAAAG
>NZ_JANSHP010000053.1:0-12819 GCF_047502605.1 Synechococcus sp. RC10A2 | reverse complement strand
CTGCAGAAGGGAGGGCACCGGCGGCGGGGGTTGATCGGGGGCGGTCTGGCCAAAGCCGGCAGGCAAGTTCACCGTTTGTTGCCGGGCGAGAGCTTGCATCTGGCTGGCTCCGCGGGCCAAGGTGGCGCTCATATCCTGTTCCCAAGTCCCTGCAGCATTCAGCCGCATGATCACAGGGCTGGTTCCCCCCCGAGACTCCACCCAAATTTCCGCTTCTGTGTCGCTCAATCGCCGCGAGCTGAGGATCCGGGATCCCGGAGGCAAGAGGGGCCGAAGCGCCAGTTCGGCCTCAGGAACAGCCTGTTCGTTGGCCAGAGCCGGGAACCAACGGGGGGCCAAAAACGCAACGCCCCCTGCCAACAGCAGGCCGGCTACAAGAAAGCAGGACAATGGGCGAGCAGGCAGCGATTTCAGCATAGAGACCACCGGGAGAGAGCCTCGTATCCTCTCCACCAAAATATCCAAAATCTTCGTGATGGGGCCAAGTCAACCTGCTTTTCTCGACAACAGTGCTAGGATTTGTCGATCGAAACAGTGGCACCATGTCCCCAGAGATCCCGACCGGGCCAGACAAAGACGGCCTCTGTCCAAGCGCAGCCTCGTTTGCCATACTGAAGAAAGATTGTAAATATTTGTTAACGCCATGACTGTCTCTGCTTTGGATCCCGCCAACCCCGCCCGTTTACAGGAGATCGCTCAACGCTTGCGCAGCCCGCGTTCTGCGGACCGGATGGTGGCCTTGGCCCAGTTGCGAGATGTGCCGGCAGAGCAGGCGGTGCCGCTGATTTTGCAGGTCATCGACGACGAAAACCTGCAGGTGCGCTCTTTTGCCGTGTTTGCCTTGGGGATCAAGCAGACGGACGCCTGTTTGCCCAAGCTGCTGGAGATTCTCACCCAAGACCCGGACTACGGCATTCGCGCCGATGCGGCAGGCGCCCTGGGCTACTTGGAAGATCCGCGGGCTTTTGAGGCGCTGGTGCGTGCTTTTTATGAAGATGTGGAGTGGCTGGTGCGCTTCAGCGCCGCCGTGGCCCTGGGCAACCTGAAGGATCCCCGAGCCTACGACGTATTGCTGCGGGCGTTGGAGGGGCCGGAAGAGCTGCTGCAGCAGGCGGCCATTGCTGCTCTGGGAGAACTGGGGGATCTGCGGGCGTTGGATCACATCCTGCGGTTTGCCCAGTCGGAAGATTGGCTGGTGCGGCAGCGGCTGGCCCAGGCCTTGGGAAATCTGCCTTCGCCCAAGAGCGTTTCCGCCCTCAACTATCTGGCCAAAGATCCCCACGATAGCGTTGCCGCGGCGGCTTTGGATTCGCTGCGGCGGCTGCGCCAAAGGGGCTTCCCGGAACCGGGATCCCGGCCAGCCGATTCAGAAGCAAGCTAAGCTGAAGATCTGGGTTCGGCCTGATGTAGGGACGGGGTTCTCGGAGGGCTCCGTCGAGGATTTGCCGGCCTTTGGTTTTCCTGATCCTCTGCTCTGCGATGGCTACCAGCCCCTATCCTCTCGTTGCTCCAGAAATAGCCGGCTCCCCCTCTCGGCCTCGCATTGTGGCGGCTCTCTCTGGGGGGGTAGACAGCTCCACGGTGGCGGCCATTCTCCACGAACAGGGCTATGCCGTGGAGGGGGTGACTCTCTGGCTGATGCGGGGGAAAGGCCAGTGCTGCACCGACGGCCTGGTGGACGCCGCCGCCATCTGTGAGCAATTGGGGATCCCCCACCATATTGTGGATAGCCGCGAGCTGTTCCAAGCCAACATTGTCGATTACCTGGTGGCCGGCTATGCGGACGGGATCACACCGCTGCCCTGCTCGCAATGCAACAAGCTGGTGAAGTTTGGTCCCTTGCTAACCTATGCCCGCGAGACCCTGGGCATCTCTCAAATTGCCACCGGCCACTACGCGCGGGTACGTTTCAACAGCGAGCTGGGGCGATATCAACTGCTGCGGGCGGTGGATCGGCAGAAGGATCAGTCTTATTTTCTCTACGACCTCAGCCAAGAGCACCTGGCCCACAGCCTCTTCCCCTTGGGCAACTACACCAAGGCCCAAACCCGCCAGATTGCCGCGCGCTACGGCTTGGTTACGGCAAATAAGCCCGAAAGCCAGGATCTGTGCTTGATCGAGACCTACGGCTCGATGCGCAACTTTTTGGATCAGCACCTGGGTCAAAGGCCGGGGGAAATTGTCGATACCCAGGGGCGCGTGCTGGGATCCCATCAGGGCATTCACCACTACACTGTTGGCCAGCGCAAGGGGCTGGGCATTGCCTCTTCCCGCCCGCTCTATGTAGTGCGCATCGATGCGGCCATGAACCGCGTGGTGGTGGGGGAACGGGAAGAAGCCACCCAAGCCGAGGCCTGGGTGCGGCAGGTGAACTGGGTCTCGACCCCTGCGCCGGACGAGCCCTTAGCGGTAGAAGTGCAGGTGCGCTACCGTACCCCCGCCGTGCCGGCCACCTTGATCCCGGAATCGCCGGAGCGGGTAAAGCTGCAGTTTGCCGAGCCGCAGTTTGGGGTCACTCCTGGCCAAGCTGCCGTCTGGTACCACGGGGATCTCCTGCTGGGGGGAGGGATCCTGGAGCGCCCTTCTCCCTAGGCCAACTGCAACTTCCCTCTCGCCAGGGGGGAAGGATTGGGGGTGAGGGCAAGCCAAACTACGCTGCTTGCGCTTGCAGCTGCTGCAGGGATCGGAACAGGAGCACCGTGTAGACATTGAAGATAGGCGTGACTGCCGTGAAAGCGGCAAACCCGACCACAACTGCTAAGAGAGCTACCACAGGCGCCCAAACCAGAAGCGCAAGTCCTATGATGTCGGTATTACCCCCAGTTACAACTGCAGCTAGGGTAGCTCCCAAGATCGCCACAACAAAAGGCAAAAGCAGGATTGAGATGCCGAAGATCAAAACCACGACCAGGAATGCCCAAAACACCCCCCACCAACGGCCCCTGACCAGGTTCCAACTGTAGCCCAACCCTTCTGTGGCACCCTTGTCCTCCAGGGCAATTGCGCAGAGGGTGAAAGCTAGCCTTACCCGGCAATAGATGCCGGGAAACACAAACAGCTGCATCCCTAGTGAGGAAATCAGATTCACCAGGAGGCTGCCGAATATCAGAGGCACTGCCTTAGAGAAAGCCTGATCCAAGCTATTGCCCAGCAAGGGAGTTCGCTGCTTCAAGTGCTGATCCACCAGCCAAAAGGCTGCTCCTGTCAAGATGGGCGCGCCGACTAGGACATAGGCCAGGAGGAGCAAGGAGAGGATCATCCCGAGGGAAGGTGAGGTCAGACCTACAACGAAGAACGCGATATGGCTAGAAGAGGTCAGGATCAGCAGCGGCCAGTAGATGGGACCTACCAACTCAAACGACCGCCGCAAGAGCAGAATCGGGCTAAGGGTGGCGCTTTGCATGGCAGAGGGATCCTCGTGGGCAGCCCAGTCCACCCCCTTCATACCACGGGATCTCACCTAGGACATCTTGGGTTGAGCCGAAATCCCAAAAAGGGATCCCTTCTCATCTCAAAGCTAGGCACGGGGAACCCCCTTTTTGCTATCCCCAATAGGAGACCGCCTGCCCCTTCAATTGTTGCAGGGATCGGAACAGGAGCACTGTATAGATATTGAGGATAGGCGCAACTGCCGTGGCGGCAGCATTCCCAACCACAGTCACACTCACAACATTCACAACTTCCAAAATTTTCTCAGCAAAAGTCTCGTCATAAGACGAAATCACACCCGAAATCACACCTACCGTGAAGCCAAAGATGAAATTCCCGGCCAGAAATGCCACAACCACCGTGAGGCCAAAGATAAGAAGTGCCCAAAACGCTCCCCACCAGCGGCCCTTGACGAGGCTCCAACTGTAGCCCAACCCTTCTGTAGTGCCTTTGTCTTCCAGGACAATTGCGCAGGGCGTGAAAGCCAGCCTCACTCCCCAGTAGATACCGGGAAGCACAAACAACAGCATCCCCAGCGAGACAATCAGCACCAGCAGGATACTGCCGAATACCAGAGGCACTGCCCTAGAGACAGCCCGATCCAGGCTGTTGCCCAGCGGGGGAGTTCGCTGCTTCAAGTGCTGATCCACCAACCAGAAGGCTGCCCCGGCCAGGATGGGCGCACCAATCAGGACATAGGCCAAGTTGAGGATTCCCCCGAAAAGTGGGATTAGCTCGGCGATGATGGAAATGATGAAGCCGGGAGAGGCCAGGATCAGCAACGGCCCATAGATGGGGCCTACCAACTCAAACGACCGCCGCAAGAGCAGAATCGGGCTAAGGGTGGCGCTTTGCATGGCAGAGGGATCCTCGTGGGCAGCCCAGTCCACCCCCTTCATACCACGGGATCTCACCTAGGACATCTTGGGTTGAGCCGAAATCCCAAAAAGGGATCCCTTCTCATCTCAAAGCTAGGCACGGGGAGCACCCTTTTTGCTATCCCCAATGGGGGCAAAAGCGGAAACTAGGAGGCCGCCTGCCCCTTCAATCGTTGCAGGGATCGGAACAGGAGAACCACATAGACCCAGAAGATGGGCACAACGGCTGTGGCAGCGGCAGTCCTAACTACGTTCACCACAGAGTCGCCAAAATCAGCCACAACTCTACTGACAAGTACAACTATCAATCCAACCCCAAAACCGAGAATAAAGCCCCCAATCAGAAGGGCCCAAAACACGCCCCACCAACGACCTTTGACGAGATTCCAACTGTAGCGCAGCCCTCCTGTAGTTCCTTGATTTTCTAGAGCAATGGCACAAGGTGTGAGGGCCAGCTTAACCCCTACATAAATGCCTGGAATGATCAGAAAGATGGAGGCAAGGCAAGAGAGGAGTGCTGCTAAGAGGGTGCTCAGAACTAGAGGCACTGCCTTCGAGACCGCTCGGTTGAGGCTGTTGCCCAGCAGGGGAGCTTGCCGCTTCAGGTGCTGATCCACTAGCCACAAGGCTGCTCCGCCTAGGATCGGTGCAACAACAATGCCATAGGCCAGTTGGAGGATCCCCCCGAGAAGTGGGGTCAGCTCCGTGACGATGGCCAGGATAAAGCCTGGAGAGGCCAGGATCAGCAGCGGCCAGTAGATGGGACCTACCAACTCAAACGACCGCTGCAGGAGCGGGATTGGGCTAAGGGTGGCGTTTTGCATGGCGGAGGGATCCTCGTGGGCAACCAAGTCCACCCCCTTCATACCACGGGATCCCAGCTTTGTTGCTGGGAATAGGCTTAAGAAAGTCTGTATTGCTTTGTACAGATTTACGCCGATTTTTGGAGAATCCACGCCGCTGCCTGTTCGCCGCTGCGCAGGGATCCCTCGAGGCTGCTCTGGTGGGTGTATTCCCCGGCCCAAAGGAGGCCCGGCAGGCCGCTAAAGGTGGGAACCAGATGCTGCTGAAAGCCGGGCGGCTGCACAAACTGGGCAAAAGGGATCCGATACACCCGCAGCAGGCGCCATTGTTCCAAGGGGGCTTTGGGAAAATAGGTCTGCAGCTCGGCCCGGCAGGCTTGGGCCAGCTCTTCATCGCCCAGAGGGGGATTTCCCAGCACCGTCACCGAATAGAGGTGCTGGCCAGCAGGAGCCAGCGCCGGGCTGAGGTGGGTGAGCTGCACCCAGTGGTTGATCCAGCCTTGGCCGCCGGCGTTGAGGTACAGATAAGGGCCGCGAGTTAGGGAAAAGGGGGCGCAGAAGTAAAGGCAGGTCACCGCTCGTCCCTGGGTGGGGATGGGTACAGCGGCGTGGGGGCAGAGCTCCGCTTGCCAGGCCCGCGCTTGAGGAGCATCGGTGGCGCAGACCACCCACTCGGCAGGGATCTCCTCGCCGTCGGCGGTGCGGATCCCGCGCACTTTTCCCTCTTGGACCAGGATGCGCTCCACCGGGGTTTGGTAGCGGATCTGCTCTGGGGCAAGGTGGCCGGCCAGTTGGCGGGCCAGTTCTCCCATACCCAAGGCCGGGGTGACGATGGCTCCCTCGGCCACCATCTTGAAATAGAAGGCCAAGAGGCGGGCGCTGCTGGCCAGCTCCGGATCCAAAAGAATGCCGCGGAAAAAGGGGTAGAAAAAGTGCTGGCAGATCTTGGCGGAGAACCCGTACCTTTCCAGAAACTCCCGCACCGAACAATCGGATCCCCCCAGTCCTTCTTGGAAAACCTGCTCCGGGGTGCGCCGCGCCAGCTCTGCCCGCAACTGCAGCACCTTGAGCTTGTCGCCAAAGCTGGCCAAGGGGTTGAGCAGGGAAGGAAAGATACTGGACAGATCCCGCAGGGGATCTCCCAACAGCCAGCAGCGACCGGGTTGGGCCAACATGGCTCCCGGACGGTAGGGGCGGGGATCGAGCTGGCTCAGATCCAGATGCCGCCGCACCTGGGGATAGGCCGTAAACAGCACCTGAAAGCCGCGATCCAAACGAAAGTCTTCCACCGCGTCGGTGCGCACCCGCCCGCCGGGGCTGTCGCTTTTCTCTAGGACCAGAACATCCCTTTGGCCCGCTTGGGCCAGCACCTTGGCGCAGGTCAAGCCGGCCAGCCCCGCCCCGATAATGACTACTCTGCCCATGCTCTGCCGGGATCCCTCCTCCGTCGAGTATTCTACCTGGCTTGATTCCTCAAGGCTGAGTCCCCTTCTCCGCTTCAGAGGCGGGATGTTCTGGCCCCCAGATGCGAATGGCGCCATCGGCGCCGCCGCTGAGAAGGGTCTGACCATCGGGGCCGAACAGCAGAGCGCTCACCATCCAGGTCTGGCCGCCCAGAGTGCGCAACTCTTTGCCGCTGCGCAGATCCCAGAGTTTGATCTGCTGGGCGCGGTGATCGGTGCTGCTGGCCAGCAAGCGACCATCGGGGCTGAGGGCAAGGGTGGCCAAGCCGGATAAGGGCTGGGGCAGGGTGCGCTCCCGGGATCCCGTGCCCACGTTCCAGATCCAGATGCCGGAAGCGCTGGCGGCGAGCAAGTGGCGGCCATCGGGGCTGAGGAGCACCTGCTCGATGGGGTAGTCGGCTTCGAGGGTTTTCAGCAACGCTCCACTCCTGGGATCCCAGAGATAGACGGCGGGATTCCCATTGGCAGCCACCAGGATCCAGGGCGAGCTCCCTTCTTCCGCCAACCCAGAGGGAGCAAAGGCCACTGCCGTAATGCCTGCCCCTTGGGTAACCGGGTAGGCGGCGCTGTCGATGGTGCGCACCAACTGGCCGTCCTCGGCTTGCCAAAGGCGGATGGTGCGGTCGGCGCTGCCGCTGGCGATCCAACGGCCATCGGGGCTGATGGCGACGCTGTTGATCAAGTCGGTGTGTCCTTGCAATTGCAGCCGTGGCACCCCCTCCCCCGACCGCAGGGCGGGATCCCCTAGAGCAGCCAGATCCCAGACCCGCACCGTCTTGTCTGCCCCTCCACTCACCAAAAAGGTGCCATCCGGGCTGATGGCCAGCGTCTCAATCGAGCCTTCGTGGCCTGTCCAGCTCTGCAGTAGTTGGCCGGCCTGGGGATCCCAAAAGCGGATGACGCCGTCATCCCCCCCGGCAACCAGGAGATTTCCATCCGGGCTGATGGCCAGGGCGGTGATGGCGGCGGGACCTTCCAGCTTGGCCTTGAGCCGTAAGGACTTGGCCCAATCTGCCAAGTCGAGGGCAGGGCTTCCAGTCTTGGAGGGATTGGGCGGCTGCTCTGTGAAGCTGAAGCTGTTGGGCCCAGCGGATCCCAAATTTGCCATTGTTCCCGCGGGCGGGACAGAGTCCCTAGGCACAACTGCCTTCTCTCCCCACCGGCTAAGGTTGGCCGCCAGTTGCCAGGCAGCAACTCCGAACAAAACCAGCAAAGCCGCCAGGCTGCTCCCCGCCCAAAGCGGTGGGATCCAGAAACGCGCCCGCAACGATACGGGAGAGCGCGGCGGCGTAGTCGGCTCCTGCCAGGGATCGACGGCAACAGGGTCGGGCAAGATCTCAGCGCCGGGAGAGACACCTTCTGCCAGAGACAAAGCCTGCAAGGCAGCCAGAGCTGCCGCTGCCGAAGCAAAGCGCTGCCGCGGGTCGCAACCCACCAGGCCATCCAAAAAAGCGGCGAAAGGAGCGCTGGTAGGAGCCAGATCGTGCCAGCGCAGCTCTCCCGTCAACGGATCGCGAAACAGCTTGTGGGTCGGGATCCCTGAGAGGGCTTGCAAGGCGAGGAGGCCCAAGGCATCGAGGTCGCCGCCAGCAGAGGAAGCCTCCAATCCAGAACCGGCAGAGGCCATAGCTTGGCCCAAGCCCAATACCATCCAACGGCCATCGGACTGTCGGCAGAGCAAGCAAGAGGGCCGCAAATTGCCGTGGCTCACCCCCTCACCCTGCAGAAAGGCTAGAGTCTGCAACACATCTTGCAAAAAGGCCCGCACCTCCACCTCTGACCAAAGCTGCCCTTGCTCCGTGGTCTGGCGCAGGGCCTGTTCCAGTGTCTGCCCCTGGATCCACTCTTCCACCCAGTAAAAGCCCCCTTCCTCCTCAAAATAGGCCAGCAGGCGCGGGATAGCGTCATGGGATCCCAGGCGTTCCCGCAGCGCCATTGCCTGTTGAAATCGCTGCCGGGCAGCAGAGGGCTCTTCCCCCTTGGGAGAGCGAGGTTGCCAACGCCTGATCACCACCCAGCTCTGTTCGGGGCAATGGCCATCTTGGGCCAGGTAGGTTTGCCCGCTGGATCCCAGTTCTTCTAGGATCTGATAGCGGCCAGCCAAGGTTTGCCCTACCATAAGGACTCCGGTCGCTCCAGGCAGATGTGGCTCACCCGTGGCCTATCCTCGGCCAGGCTACCAATTTTTGCTTCTGACCCATCATGCCACAGTGAGAAAACAGGGTCTAAGGTAACCCCCTCGGCAAGAGATGAGGTTTCTGGCTACTCGAGGCGGGAGAGATGGAGGTGACCTCCCTTCGGAAGAAGGAGATCTAGATCAGGCGCGAGAACCTAGGACTCAACCCTCCCCCCCAATTGGCGGCCCGCCCAAGGAAAATCCTCTACACTAAATAGAGCGAGTACAGGCAAAACCGCGTCCATCCTATTGTTTGCCGGTCTGTTCTCCAGGCTGGCCTCCCTGGCACCTTATGTCTTCTGTCAACCCGGCCTTGCCCATTCAGTGGATCGATGCGGATTCGGGAGAGGTGGTGGAGGAATGCCCCTGGGAGAGCAGCCCCCATCCGGGTACCTACATCCAACTGGCCGAGCAGCACTACCTAATTTTGGAAAAGCGTCATTCCTACCAATTGCGGCAGGGCAAGTATCACCTCTGCGGCATCCGCGCCCTCATTCGCCCGGTGAGCCCACCTCCCGAAGCAGGCCAGTTTCTGGGGGATCCCTCCTGCCGCTTCAACGCCCGCTCGCCCCTGTTGCGCTGCGCCGTCAACCCCAGCGGGCCCTGCCAGGGGTGTCGCCACTACGAGCCGGCCAAAGGGCGTTAGCTTTCCAGCTCCAGCGCCAGCACCTCGGTCAGGGCGCGGTTGGTGTTTTCCCGGAACTCGGCCACGCTCACCCGTCCCAGCAAGTACACCGCCAGCAGCATCACCGCCGCCTCCACCCCAAAGACGGTGGCATAGGCCAGCACCGAGGAAGTGGGGAAGAGGAGCCGCCCCAAATCCAGCAAGGCGCCGCCAATGAGGGTAGAAAGCGCCTGCGACATCGCCTGGGCCAGGCCCCAAGCCCCAATAAAGGTGCCGGCAGTCTCAGCCGCTGTCAAATCCAACATCAAGCTGATGGCGCCGTTGGTGGTGATCCCGGAAGCTAAGCCGAACAGGATCATGCACAGTTGCAGCAGCCGCGGCTCGCCCGTAAACCCTGAGGCAATGGTTAGGCCAAAAGAAAGGGCCACCAGCAAGCAGCCCAGGCGGGTGGTGGTCTGCTTGCCCAACTTGGGCACGATGAAAAATCCGGTCACCACAATTCCCGCCAAAATGCCCAGGCTCCAGAAAGCGTTGAGCTGGGTACTTTGGGATACGGTCATGCCGAACACCTCGCCGCCATAGGGCTCTAGAATCGGCTGCTGGATAAACAGGCCCATGGTCATCAGGGCCAAAAAGCCGAAGAAGATCACGGTTTGGCGGCTGGCGGTGAGCACCTTAATGGCCGTGCCCAGGGTGATCTGGTCTTCCCGACCCACCAAGGTGGAACGGGATCCGTAGCGAGAGTAGCGTTCTTCCACCTCCCAGGTGGCGATCACCCCCAGCAGGATCACCACGGCAGGGATGATGATGAAAAGGCGGTTGATCGTGCTCTGTAAGTTCTCGGCATCCAGGCCGCGCAGCAGCACCGCCGAGCCAATCGCCCCCCCGGCGATGCCCACCATCAGCATCGACCAGACGATCCCCACCAACTGGGAGCGGTTGTGCTCATCGGAAACATCCACCAGCAGCGCCGCAAAGGGCGTGGAGCAGGCGCTCAGACACAGCCCGTAGAGAGCAAACATCAAGGCAGCCAGAGCAATCCAGCCGTAGGTAGCCGGCGACCAGCCGCTGTTGGCAAAGCTCTGCCCCAAGCCCCACACCACCTGCACCGCCAAGAAGATGCACAGGGCAAACAACACCGATCCCAGGCGCACATAGCCGCTGCGGTGCGTCCCCAACAAAGGCTTGGCATCGGAAAGCTGCCC
Organism: Synechococcus sp. RC10A2; assembly: GCF_047502605.1. NCBI lineage: Bacteria > Bacillati > Cyanobacteriota > Cyanophyceae > Synechococcales > Synechococcaceae > Synechococcus > Synechococcus sp. RC10A2. The sequence goes on along the minus strand of NZ_JANSHP010000053.1, from coordinate 2,240 downwards.
AAACCAGACGCGGGCTGGAGACACCAACTGGTGCATGGCCAGGGATCCCCCCACCACCGTAGCCGGGATGGCCAGCAGCTCCGGGTCGATCATGACCCGGTTGAGCACCCCCAACGTCAGCAGCGACATCATCCCCAAGCCCATCTGAAATAGGCCCAGGCGAAACATAACCAGCAAAGGCAAGGGGGGCGCCGAAGGCTGAGGCTGTGAAGAAAGGGCGGTGGCCGCCGACCCGTTGACCTCAGGATCCCGCTGAATATTGGCCATGACCTGTGATGCTTCATGCAAAAGCCCTACAGCTTTTTATGGTAGCCCAGGCAGCCGGGGATCCCGGAAAAGGTATGGGATTGCCGAAAGCGAAACCGCCGCACCGGCTCTCGGTAACCGAGTTAGGGCCGGAGCATCGTTCCCTGCTAGCCTGTTGCCGCTGGTTTTGGCGGGAGCAAGTCGCAAAATCTTTCCGCGCCGGGGTTTCTCTACTACACTGACAACTGACCTGGTGCCAAGCGAAACGGGCCTTCCTGCCGCTGCGCTCGGCAAGTCAGCATTTGCAGACACAACAAACCCAATCTCGATCCTGTTTGAGACCGAGAAGCTCGTCCATAGCCAGCTTTTGCTCAAGTCGGCGAGGAATTTCTCCGGCAACCCTATGGCTGACGCAGTCCCAGTTCGGCGCTACGACCTGTTTGTGCACGCCTCGCGGCTGCTGCAGCGTTACCGGCAGTTGACGCCGGAACTGCGTCCAATAGGAGTAGAAGTGGCCCTGGCCATCCAGTACCATCGCGCCCAGGCCGGCTCGGGATCTCTTCTGCCGGCGGTGGGATCCCCTCATGGCCTGCCTCTGCAGCAGGTGGCCCAGCGCATTTGCGACCCGTTTTACAGCAAAGTCCACCCCCTGCTGCCCACCCTGCCGGAGACGGGGGAGCCCTTGGTGTGGCCCCTGTTTAACCAAGGGGAAAACGGCCTTGTCCAACCCCTGGCGCCGAGCAAAGTGGGCGGCAAATTGGCGGAACGGCGCTGGCTTAAGGCTTGCAACAGCCAGGAGGGCATTGGTTGTCATGCTTTGGCCGCCCATCTGTGGCAGGACGAGCGTTTTCTGGCCGAAGACCGGGATCTCTGTCCTTTTCGCCTCTACGACGGGCGCTACCCCTTGAGCGTGGATCAGGGGCGGCAAACCTGTGGCTTCGACGACCACCCCTGTGGCTGGAAGGCGGGACACCCCAAAATGCTGCAGGTGGTGGGCAAGGGCAAACAGGCGGAGATTTTGCTCCCCCACTGGACTGACGCGATGTGGGCCATGCTGATCCCGCCCCATCGCCCCCTGCCCATCTATCCTCTGCTGGTGATGCTCTACTTTGGCCAGGAGACTCTGCAAAAGGGGCGCAGCAGCCTTTCGGTGGAGCAGTTTCGCCTGGATTTTCAGTTCAGCCACTCCCAACTCAAGCTGTTGTTTGACACCCACCCTGAGCACCCTCTCAATCGCCATCTGCTCGCCCTGGCTGCGCAGCCGGAGGTGGAGTGGGGATCCGCCGAGCTCCTGCCTCCTATGCCCCCCCTCTTGCATCACCCTGCTGGGGGCAAGGTGGTTTTGGATCCGGATGAGCCGCCCCAGTTTCGCAGCAGCGGGATCCCTGCCTGTGCCGGGACAGACCCGCTGATGGCAGAGCGCCGCCGTCGCCGTCAGTTGGAGCGCAGCGAACGCCACAACGAGATCTTGCACCACTTTCGCCGCTGGTTCCGCCTGGCTGGGCTGGAGGTGCGGGAAGACCAGCACACGTTTGACTTTCTGGCGGTGGCGGATGGACACCTGCTTTTGGCCGAGGTGAAATTGCTGCACCACAAAGATGCCGCAGAGGCGCTCCAGGAGGTGGTGGGGCAATTATTTTACTACGAGCGCTTTGCCCTCACCCCCTGGATCGAACAGGGCTTCTCCGTTCAGAAAGCCGCCGTTTTCGACGGGCCGCCGCCGGATCCCTACATTCGATTTCTGGAAGACCTGGGCATTGCCACCTACTGGATCAACGAGCAGCAGATGATCGACGGGCCGGAGAGCTCGCTGCGCCTGTTGCGCCAAATGGAGGTGCGGGTGCGGCCGGATCCGGAGTTGGGGGATTAGCCTCTTTTCCGGGCTCTGGCCTAATGGAGAGGGATTCTTAACCACCTCTTTACTCAGGTTCTCCCCTGAGGGTGGTACAGCCTGTTAAGGGCTCAAGGGGTACAATAGCAGCACTTAGCAAACC
>NZ_JANSHP010000052.1:0-11579 GCF_047502605.1 Synechococcus sp. RC10A2 | reverse complement strand
AAAGCTCAGTAAATTCAGCAAAGTTCAGGGTTTTGGGGGTTAGAGGCATGCTCTTGCAGGGAGAAGGTAGAGATCAACCTCACTTCTCTTTGCTCATTACTCGCTTCTCTCTAGTTTCCGTCCCCTTGCGGGGAAAAGGTAGGGATCAACGTAGATTCTGAGCGGGAGGTCCCAGAAGAAATTCTGGGGTTTCCGTCCCCTTGCGGGGAAAAGGTAGGGATCAACGTGAGTTTCGCCTCAAGCCCACATGGCTTCCTCAACTCGACGGGTTTCCGTCCCCTTGCGGGGAAAAGGTAGGGATCAACGCTGAGGCCTTAGGGCTTCCCCGTATCATCTCGCTCGAGCTGTTTCCGTCCCCTTGCGGGGAAAAGGTAGGGATCAACTACCTATGTACGCCCGAGAGGGGTACAAAAGGGTGGTATGAGTGTTTCCGTCCCCTTGCGGGGAAAAGGTAGGGATCAACGGGCTAGCTGCCCTCTGTTTGGCCAAATCCGTGGCCTGTTTCCGTCCCCTTGCGGGGAAAAGGTAGGGATCAACCTCGCGCGCAACGAGGTCATGGTCAAGCAGGCTGACGCAGTCGTGTTTCCGTCCCCTTGCGGGGAAAAGGTAGGGATCAACACAGGACCTTAACCTGTTCCCCTGCGACCCCTCGCAGGTAAGTTTCCGTCCCCTTACGGGGAAAAGGTAGGGATCAACTTTCGGGTCTTACCGCCGTGTTGCGGATGAGGTTAAAGTGTTTCCGTCCCCTTACGGGGAAAAGGTAGGGATCAACAGAAAAACGTAATTCTCTGCCAAAGGAGGTTTACTATGGCTAGGTTTCCGTCCCCTTACGGGGAAAAGGTAGGGATCAACCTCCCGGATTTGGGGCTCTGGACCAACCCCGAATCTGGGAGGAAGTTTCCGTCCCCTTACGGGGAAAAGGTAGGGATCAACGGTGCTTTCGTACGTCCTATACCGGATTCTGGGTTTCGGTTGCCGGCCCCTTCAGGTGAAAAGGTAGGGATCAACGTCGATTAACTAGCCCTCCCCCAAACAAAGCACCCAGGGTTTCCGTCCCCTTACGGGGAAAAGGTAGGGATCAACGCCGATGGGCACTACATTGTAGCGATTCCTTATAAGGGGTTTCCGTCCCCTTACGGGGAAAAGGTAGGGATCAACAGTTCCAAGTCACACGGTATGTTTTCAACAATCGTGAGGTTTCCGTCCCCTTACGGGGAAAAGGTAGGGATCAACGGACTATATCCACTCCACTTGGTTTTAACCTCCCCTAAACACGTTTCCGTCCCCTTACGGGGAAAAGGTAGGGATCAACTTACTATAGGTCTCGTATCGAAGAGGCGCGGTCTGCACGTTTCCGTCCCCTTACGGGGAAAAGGTAGGGATCAACCCTACCCTCGGAAAAGCCTGAATTCATGAGGTTTTCAAGGTGCGTTCGCGAGGGAGTACGGAGATTCCTCGACACAGATATTAACATTGTCCTCGCGGCCAAGCGCAAGCGGGGAAATTGAGCTTGCTACGGCCATTATGTCACGTTTTTGGGCCAATCGGGGCAAAAGATCTAAAGTTTCCCTTAAAATCTTGTGCCGGCAGAGTCAGGCTGGTGATGGCTCGCCCCGACAGATCGCGCACAAAACTTTACAATTTCGGCCCGGTGAAGAGCCTCAGAAGATCAGGTAGTCCGGCGGCTCATAGGGGGGAGGCCCCCCGAAGACTTTGGCCTGCTTCTTGGCCGCGGCATCCAAAGGGTAGGCCCGCAGACTGTCTTCCTTGAGATTCAGCAGGGGCAACCACGACTGTTCCAGCTTGTTTTCCAACTCTGCAGTGTCCAGTGGGCATTCGAACACGGAGTATTGCACCCGCTGGCAACACTGTTCCAACTGCTTGGCCAACTGTTGTCGCCGCTTATCGTCCACCACGTCGTAGCAAACCAACCACAGCATCAGCGCAGCTCTATGGGCTCATAGTCTAGGTCACCGCTCACCAGGCAACGGCTCAGCCGGCGGGCTTGCTCCAGCACAATTTGACTGAGGGGCAGGCGGCGAGATTGGGGAGGATAGAGCAATGGCTCGCGGAAGCGGCGTTCCAGCTCTCCCAAAAACAGTTTTTTGGCCAGGGATCCCAGCCATATGCCTGTCCCATCCGGCGACGGCTCAAAGTCTTCCGGCGTGAGCAGGCCAGCCTTGACAAGCTGGAGCACAGCCCAATCCACCACCAAGGGTCGAAACTCCTCCATCATGTCGAGCACCAGGTTGGGGCGGTAGGGCAAGTTGGCGTGGAAAAAGCCGAGATAGGGATCCAACCCGGCCATCACCACTGCCGAGAACACGCGGGCCAGCAGCACCCCGTAGCCCCAACTGAGCAGAGCGTTGATCGGGTCGAGCGGCGGCTGTCGGTTGCGGCCAGTGAAGTTCCACTCAGGCGGAAAGCAATGTTGCAGGGATTGGTAGTAGGTGCGGGCGCAAATGCCCTCCAGGCCCATCAGCGCTTCTCGATCCGGAGGAGTGGTGGAGCGATCCAACTGTTGCAGGTAGGCGGCGATAACATCAATACCCTCCTGTAAGGGGGCAATTTGGCCGCGGGTAGCCCGGTTGTGCAGTTGTAGAATTGCCCGTTGGTTGCGAATCTTGCCGCGCACAATCACCTTGGCCCACCTCAGCCCCCAGGGGGAGTAGGCCCGCTGATACTGGGCCAGACGGATCTCAGAGTTGGTGGAGAAGGATCCCTGCAGGCGACCGCGAAAACCGCCATCCGCACGCAAAAAAATGGTTTCGATGCCTCGATCCAGCAGTTGGGCCAAAGCTGCGCTGGTCAATTGGATCCCGGGCAACACCACCACCAGCTTCACCTCTGCCAGGCGGCAAAGCTGCTCCTGGCCGCGGCGCCGAATGAGCAAGCTTTGGTTCTGGCAGTGAACCACGGTGCCCGGCTCGGTTAAGTAGAGGGTGGTCATGGGCAGGCGGGTTTGGCAAGAGCCAGTTCGGGCCGGTAAAACCGCAGCTCTGCCTCCGCTTCCTGGGCCATCTGTTCCCGATAGGCCAGAGGGGCAATCACTTCGCCGTTGGGCCGCCAATCCCGCAGGCGCATGGTGAAATTGGTGTCTCCCACCCGCACATAGGCGCAGAAGTAGCGGTCGCTGGCCGGCCTCTGCCGGAGAATGTGCAAGATCTTTTCCCGTTCCCCCGCATCGGCGATCTCCCGCCGCACCAAAGCCGGGATCCGCTCGTAGGCAATGGGCTGGAAGGTGGGGTGGCGTACTGTGTTGTCCACGTAGCGGCGGGCAAACTGCGGCGCAAAGCGCAGGATCAAGAGCGCCTTGGGCAGATAGAAATCGGATCCCCAGGCCTCTTCCCAGGCCGCTTGCACCTCCTCAGGAGTGGGCAGATTCCCCTGCCTCTGGCGGGCCAAGAGCTCCGCCGGCACCGCAGGGTCAGACCAGGGCACCACCGTCAGGCGAGGCGAGCGAATGCGATCCAGGCGAAAGTTGTGCCAGCCCAGGGATCTGGCAGCGTGCGGGAGCTGGCCGAAGGCGGCCAAGTACTTGGCGCGGCGGGCATAAAACAGGCAAACCGGGTAGGTGAGGACCTTTTGGATCCCGTGCTGGCGAGTTTCGTAATCAAAGCGGATCAGCCCTGCTGCCGGTTTTGTCCAGAAAGCCTCTAGCTGGTTTTGGTATTCGTCCACCCGCTCCTGCTGTTCGTCGGAGAGGATGTACTCAAACCAGACAAAGAGCCGCCGCTGCGAGTGTTGATGCCCCCCCCAGATATCGTCCAGCAACACCTGCACATCGGGATGCACAAAGGCCACGTCGCTGAGGACGTGGTAGATCTGCTCAAGCTGGCTACCCGACAACGTCAAGGCCGAGGCGGGCGTCGGCAAGGGGGGGCGATCCCCGGCGGCACGGCAGCGAAAGTTATCTCTTCGCCTGGAGTTGGCCTCGATTGGCTGCAGCCAGCCCTGAGCGGCCAGGTAGTCCAGCTCTTTGCGCAGGGTGCGGTGGGTCTTCAAAAAGGGCCGGCTGGCCAGCCGCGTCTCCAGATGGGGAACTTCGGCTTTTAAGGCGGCCAGCAGGTCGGGATGCTCCAGCCAAAAGCTCAGAGGCTTCTGGCAAATGCAACTGGGATCCGGGCAGGAGATCCCATGGGGCAAATCCTGCCGGGGGTGGCTGGGCGAGAAGAGGCGATCGCGGATGTGGGTGTAGCCAAAGGTCTCTGGCAGATCCGGCCAACGGTTTTCGCTGTACAAACCCTGGAGCAACACCCAGAGACGCACCGCCCGCTCCAGGCGCTCTGCCAACTGCCCGCCTGCCAGCCAGCGCAACACCTCCACCGTCAAAGGCAACTCCCCTCCGTTCATCTCCCCCTCCAGGGCAAGGCACAGACCAAGGTCGGATCCCTTCGCCCCTACTCTGCCAACAATTGGAAGATCTTGCTTCCAATCTTCCCCATACTGGGGCCAGGCTGTTGTCTTTCTGTCCCAATTTCCATGTCTGCTGTGGCGCTGCAGTTGCGGTCTGGCTATCTGGCCCATTGGCCGCAGAAACCCCATCTTGGGGGGCTACCGTTTCAGGTGATTGAAATCGAGCTGACCCGACCGGATCGGCTGGTTTTCCCGGAAGATCTGGCCCAACTGCGCCTGCCTGGGGGGATCGACCCCCGCTTGGGAGTGGTGCTGAGCGGGCGCGCCCCCATCTGGCTCTACGGCTGGTTGGTGCACGAGTGCCACTTTACCCGCTGGGTGGCCTGCTACGACCCGCGCTTGGGGGCAGTGGTGGTCTCCAGCCATAGCCCAGACGTGCAGGTGGGCGAGATCATTCCCTGGGTGCAGGGCAGGCCAGGCTCAGAATTGGCGGCGGCAGTGATGGTGGTGGGCCCTCCGGATAGCGGCAAAAGCCGCCTGGCCCGCGCTCTTTTCGAGTCCCTGCTGCCTCAGGCTCCCAACGTTTATCTGCAGCGGGCCCACTGGGATGGGGAAGGAAATTGGACGTTGGATCTGCCGCCGGAAGAAGCCAAAATCCTCAAGCACCGCTACCGGGGCCGCCTGACCCCCGATTTTTTCAGCTTTCACGCCCAGGCCATCCTCGCCCTGCGCCAACAAAAAAGCCTGGTGATCGTGGATGTGGGCGGCAAGGTGGATCCCCACAAGCAGCCGATCCTGGAAGCCTGCTCCCATTATCTCTTGGTCAGCCGGGATCCGGCGGCCATCCCCCTCTGGCATGAGTTTTGTCGGGATCGGGGCAACTTGCGGTGTGTGGCCGTCCTGCACACCGGCCCCTGCCCGGAAGATCTACCCAGGGATCCCAACCAACTGGAGCTGTGCTGGGATCCCGGCTCTCCGCTGCCTGCCGAGCTGGTGCGGGTGGTGCGCGGCTTGGTCGGCTCGGCAGGATAATGGCAGGGAGCTTTCGGCGGCGTGCCGGATGAGATTTTTAGTTAACCGCTTCAGGGTTAGCCTCATGCCCGTAGAGGTAGCTGAGGACAGAGTTGCGCAGGCGATAGTACTGCGGATCCTCCAGAATGCGCTCGCGGTCGCGAGGACGTGGGAAGGGAATAGAAATGACCTGCCCAATGGTAGCTGCAGGGCCGTTGGTCATTAACACCAAACGGTCGGCCAGAAACAGTGCCTCATCGATATCATGGGTGATCATCAAAACCGTGCAGCGATGTTCATCCCAAATGCGCAACAGCTCCTCCTGCAGTTCCTCTTTGGTGATGGCATCCAAAGCCCCAAAGGGTTCATCCAAAATCAGGACTTCTGGTCGAATCGCCAAGGCACGGGCAATGGCCACCCGCTGCTTCATCCCTCCGGAAATTTGCGGGGGATATTTTTGGGCAGCTTCCCCCAGCCCCACCAAATTCAGGTGTTCCTCTACAATTTGATGCTTTTCCGACTGGCTCTTTTGAGGGAAGACCGACTGGACGGCCAGGTAAACATTTTCATAGACCGTGAGCCAGGGTAACAAGGCATATCCCTGAAACACCACCATGCGATCTGGGCCAGGAGCTGTAATCGGCTGGCCTTTCAGCTTCACCGAGCCGCTGGTGGGCTGGGTAAAGCCAGAAACCATATTCAGCAGCGTGGTTTTGCCACAGCCGGAATGTCCAACTATGCAGACAAATTCTCCTGCATCGACCCTAAGATTGATATCTCGCAAGACGGGATACTCCCCCTTAGGAGTTGGGTAAGTCTTGCTGACATTCTCAAGGGTTAAGTAGGGTTCTGCGGCTGTGGCTACTGGGGTAGAGGTTGTCAAGAGGGCAGTCATCGTGGGGTGCTCCAATTCATCGTTTTCTCACAACTGGGAACGTGCTTTTGCAAAGGGAACCTCTAGAGCAACACAGGACGACGATCCAAAGCAACCTCGGCTACATAAATCATAAATATCGTGCTTAATCGCCAAACTGTTGAGGTAGGCCAGGGGATCCTCACCATTAAAGGGGATCCCGTCGAACAATTGAATGGGCTGCCGTTGGTAAGACACATCCAGCCCCAGCTCGCGGGCCGCCGTACTGAACACCCCCACCTGACACACCCGCTCCACGATCTCCACCCAGTTGCGGGGGAAGGGCAGATCCCCCCAGCGGGCCATTTGCGTCATCATCCACAGATGCTCGGTGCGGCTGGGGCGGTTGCCGGCTCCCAGAAAGAAGCGGTGGTGGGCATATTCCCGCATCGGCCTGTCCAAGTCACAGATCAGACGCTGGGGATCCCCCAGATGAATGTAGGAGGGGTCGGTGCTCAGGTAGGCGCGGCGGCTGAGCAGCTCGCGAATCTCGTCGTGGTGGGCCGGATCTTCGCAGTAGCGACAGGCTTCCAGCAGCGCTTTCACCAAGGCAATGTGGGTGTTGGGGTAGGCCCTGGCCCAATCTTCACGCACCCCCAACACTTTGCCGGGATGGCCCGGCCAAATCTCCAGGTCTGTAGCCACCGTAAAGCCACTGCCCTCTAAGGCTGCCCGCAAATTCCAGGGCTCTCCCACACAGTAGCCATCGATGTTGCCGGCTGTTAGGTTGGCCACCATCTGAGCCGGGGGCAGCGTTTTCAGTACCACATCGTGATCCGGGTGGATCCCGCCGGCTGCCAGCCAATAGCGCAACAGCAAATTGTGCATAGAGCTGGGATGCACCACCCCAAAGGTCAGCCGACGGCTGGGACTATCCAGGATGTAAGCCTTCAACTGGCTGAGGGTGTGGATCCCTTGCTCGTAGAAGCGCCTGTGCAGGGTAATGGCATTGCCGTTGCGGGTCAAGGTGAGGGCAGTCACCACCGGCTGGGGTGGGTTGTCCCCGCCGCCCAGAGACATCCACACCGGCATGCCGGCGGGCATTTGGGCCGCATCCAAGTAACCTCCCTGGATGCCGTCTTGGATCCCTCGCCAACTGGTTTCCCGCACCAGATTGACTTCTTCCAGGCCGTGTTTGGCAAAAAACCCCTTTTCTTTGGCCACCGCCAACGGGGCGCAGGCGGTCAGGGGCACAAAGCCGATCTCCAAGTTGATCTTTTCTAAACCGTGCCTGGCCACCACGGTGCTGCGGCGGGCCCGCCACTGTTTGATCCGTTTTTGCTGGTTCAAAAAGTAGATGATCTCGCTGCGATAGCTGTAGTAGCTGGGGTGATTGACTACCTCCAACCGGCGGCGGGGGCGGGGAATATCGATGGTTAAAATGTTGCCAATTCGGGATCCCGGCCCGTTGGTCAGCATCACCACCCGATCCGAGAGCAGGACGGCTTCGTCCACGTCGTGGGTGACCATGAGGGTGGTCATCTGGTGTTCTTCGCAGATGCGCATCAACTGCTCCTGCAAATTCCCGCGCGTGAGGGCATCCAAAGCGCCAAAGGGCTCGTCCAACAACAACACCTTGGGCCTCACAGCCAAAGCGCGAGCGATGGCTACCCGCTGCTTCATGCCCCCTGACAGTTGAGCCGGGAACTTATCCGCCGCCTGCCGCAAGCCGACCAGATCGATATGTTCTTCGACAATCTGCTGACGCTCTGCCGGGGAGTAGTTTTTCAGCACAGCGTCTACCGCCAGGGCAATGTTTTGTCGAACCGTTAGCCAAGGCAAAAGCGAGTAATGCTGAAACACCACCATGCGATCCGGGCCGGGAACGGTGATGGTGTGTCCATCCAAAGCCACGATCCCTCCGGTAGGCAGAGACAACCCCGCCACCATGTTCAGTAGGGTGGACTTGCCGCAGCCGGAGTGGCCGATTAAGGAGACAAACTCCCCGCGGTGAATTTGGAGATCGATCCCTTTGAGGGCTAGATATTCTTGGCCTCCAGGCAGACCAAACGCTTTTTCCACTTGCTCTACACTGACCAATACAGACACAGAAGACCTCCCCACCTGTAGATATTGCTCAGCAACTCGGATCCCAGACCTCAGTTCTACTCTTTTTGAAGAGCTGATTGGGGCTAACACTCAAAGACAATGTAAGAGGGATCCCAACTCAATTGGATGGACATGCAGTGAAAAGATCTGCAAACGAGGCTAGCGATTGGCTATTTTGTTTTGCAGGGCAGCCACCAGTCGATCCAAAAGCAAGCCCACCGCCCCAATGTAGATGACAGCAACGATGATCTCAGTCACGTAGTTCTGCTGGTAGGCATCCCAGATGAAAAAGCCGATCCCTGGCACGCCGGACATGACAATTTCTGCAGCAATAATCGCCAGCCAGGATAGGCCAATGCCAACCCGCAAACCTGTGAACATGTAGGGCAAAGCAGAGGGCAGCAGCACCTTAAAAAAGAAGTCAACTTTAGAAAGCCTCAGCACTCTAGAAACGTTGATGTAGTCTTCCGGGATCTGCCTCACCCCCACCGCCGTGTTGATCAAAATGGGCCAGATAGAGGTGATGAAAATAACAAACAAAGCAGCCGGCTCATTGCGCTGCAAAGCAGCCAAGGAGATGGGCACCCAAGCCAAGGGAGCCACCATGCGCAAAAACTGGAAGATGGGATCCAAAGCGCGGTTGATCCACATGCTGCTGCCCACCAAGATCCCTAGGGCAATGCCCACCAAAGCGGCACTGCAATAGCCGATGGCCACCCTTTGTAGGCTGGCCAAGGTTTGGCGCAGCAGCCCTTGGTCGAGGTCGCTGTTGCGGTACAAAGGATGCAGGATCAGGTACCGGCTGCGCTCATCCATCCACACATCCCAGGGCCCCGGCAGCCGAATCAGGTTGGCGCCGGACAAAAGTTGCCAAATCAACAAAAATCCCACAATGCCAACCACGGGAGGGAGGATCTGATCTCGATACTTGGCAAAGTCGAACTTGGTTGTCGAGGGCTTTGCCGGAGAAGAAAGTGTCGTCGTCATGGCTCCTAGAGAGGATAGAGTTTTACAAAGTTCTCTGTTTCTGCGCCTTCGAAACACCTCGACTGAGGGGTTCTACAAAGTTCTGGAATCAGAGCATGAACTTGGATCAGCTTTGCCTTTTCCTTGGACGGGCAAGCACAGGGACTGCAAACTCGACAAAACTCTCACAGCAATCAGCAAAATCAGCGCCCCCATTGCCATTGAAAGGATGAGCCTGTCCCAGTAAAGCTTGGCTGGTCTCTCGAAGCAGGGATCCCTGGAGTGTTCTCGCGGAACGTGCAGCAGAGCTAACATGGCCGATCCTCAACATAGTGTTCAGAACCATTCAAAAGGCGCAAGGCTGACAGTCTCTATCAACCCGATGTGAGCAGAAAGCTCGGCCCAGCCTTTTTTAACTCGATGGGATCCCGCGAATGGGCAGGATTTCTGCTACACAAGAAACACGTCTGTGTTGACCTGAGCCGAGACTAGGCCCTCTTGATTTTCAGGCTGTTCAAGTAGGCCTGGGGATCCTGGGGGTCAAACACCACACCATCGAAGAAACGCTCCGTTCCCCGCGAAGTGTTGTTGGGAATATTCTTCACTCCCAGCGCTTGGGCAGCCTCCCGCCAGAGATCTTCGCGGTTCACCTCATCCACCAGACGGCGGGCAGTATCCAAATCCTTGAGGAAGCGAGCGTGGAAGCCCCAACGCAGCGATTCGGTCAAGAACCACAGGTCATGGCTCTTGTAGGGATAAGAGACGCTGCCCCGCCCATCTTCCCAGTACAGAGGCCCGGCGTTGAAATCTTGAACAGCCGGCTTGCCATCTCCCAATTCGTACTTGCCCTGGAAGGGAGGCGTGAGAACCTCGACCGGCACATTCAGATAAGCGCGCCCCGAAAGGATGCGCGCCAGCTCTTCACGGTTGGCCGGATCGTCGCACCATTGCTGCGCTTCCATCACAGCCATCAAAACTGCTTGTGTGGCTCTGGGGTTTTGCTCCACCCAGTCGGCGCGAATGGCCAAGTATTCTTCGGGGTGAAAAGGCCAGATCTGCTGGGTGAGGGCCGCCATAAAGCCGATCCCATCGGCCACAATTCGGTAGGGCCAGGGATCCCCGGTGCTAAAAGCATCCATGGTGCCATTGCGCATTCCCTGCACCGTTTCGGCAGAGGGAACCGCCAACAGGTCGATGTCTTGATCCGGATCTACCCCCCCGGCAGCAAACCAGTAACGGATCCAAAAATCTTGATTGACGTTGGGGAAGGTATGAGCGGCCTTGAATTTGCGTCTGTTGCTGGCGCTGAAATTTTTGATGTAATCCGCGGCTCCCGAGATATCCAGCCCCAAACCCTTGCCAACATGCATTCCAGCAATGGCAATTCCGTTGCCTTGGGTGATCAGTTGACACAGAACTGCCATGCGCACCGGCTGATTGTTGGTGATGGCGCCAATGTGGATCATGTGAGGCATCGGCATCTGCCACTGGCCGCCGTCAATGCCCCCACCTGCTGAGCCGATGACCACGTTGTCACGGGCTGCCGGCCAACTGGCCTGTTTCAACACCTCTACACCGGTCATGCCATGCTTGTCGAAAAAGCCCTTCTCCTTGGCGATGATCAGGGGGGCAGACTCCACAATCGGTATAAAGCCTAACCTGAGATTGGGGGTTTCTGGGCCGCTGGCCTGGGCAACCCAGTAGCCTGTGCTGGCCCGTGCTAAGCTGCCACTCACGAGTCCACCCACGGTGGCCGCACCCGCAGACAGCAAAAAGTTACGACGTGACGTCATGCTCACCTCATCGAAAGGATATGTGAAGGCAAGATGGAAGCTTTCCGGTTCAAGTCGCCTAACCCATGGATTTCCTTCGTGAAATCTCAAGAAATCCTTAAATCTCAGCTTGGTTGATATCCTAAGGGCAAATAAATATAGAAACAATACAATTATTATTTTGGTAAGCATAGACTTCCGTTTATCATTTTTGCGATGGCTTAGGTCTCAATGGCGTTTCCTCCAACGGCGGCTTGCTCTGGGCAAAACAGCTCAACAGATTGGGGATCCCTGCCCCATGCCGGCTATCACTGGGATGGCTGTGCCGAGCCGTTTTTCGAGGGCTGGTACAGCCGCGTCACCTTGCCCGGGGATCCGCCCATTAGCTTTGCCGTCATGTACGCCATCGATCCCAGGCGGGGAGGCATGGCGCAGGTGTTGGGGCCAGACGAGGAGTTGCATTGGCGCACCTTCCCCAATCCACAGCGCTTCTGGGCCAGTTGGCGGCACCT
>NZ_JANSHP010000051.1:0-11582 GCF_047502605.1 Synechococcus sp. RC10A2 | reverse complement strand
ATCCATCCTCCTTCCGAAGTTGGTTTGCTAAGTGCTGCTATTGTACCCCTTGAGCTCTTAACAGGCTGTAATGGAGAGATGAACATCCGGCGCTTTTTTGAGGACTTCGAAGGCTTTGATGTCGCGCTCCGCTAGGCGCAACAACCGCCAAGCCTCCTCAAGATGCGGCTTCATAGAGGTCTTTTCCCTGCTTGCGCGCCCAGTACAGCACGGTGCCTGGCACACGGCTGCGCCGCTGGTATTCCGCCTCGGAATAAACGAGGATATCCAACCCTGGGCCCATATCGCCCACCGCTTCGTGCAAACGAATCATTTCGGCGTACCGATCAGACACCTCTGGTTTGATCACCATGATGTCTAGGTCGGAACCCGCGTCGGCATCGCCGCGGCCATAGGAGCCAAACAAGAGTACGCGGCTGGGCTGGGCCGCTGCCACGATACGCCGGACGATCTCTTGCAAGGTTTGATCATCGATCATATTGGCAACTCCATTACCTTCAGGCTCTCAATGCCCCGGTCATCCACGATCTTGACGGCAATGCGCTTGTGCTCGCCCGGTGCGAAGGGCAACGACACCGTACCGCTATAGGCTTTTATGAGGTCCTCGTCAATCTCGGCCTTGAGATTGCGCGCCAGCTTCGCCCAGCCTTCTTTCTCGCCCGCCATCGGGAAGAAGACCTGACGGGGGTAGAGGCAGCGCCCGTCGTAGTCGGTATCGAGCATCCACATGGCAATCTTGTCCTTGCCGCCCGATTCGATGGCCCCGGTCTTGGTGTTGTAGTAGTCGAAACCGTGTACCTCAACCACAAACCAGCCATCTTCGGCTTTGCGCAGCTCCACATCCGGCTGCCCGATGAGCCAGAAGGATTCGTTACTGGCGCGCTTCTTTTTGAGGTCGTCGGTGAGTAGGTCGGCGTTCATTTGGACTTTGAGGAACTGCATGCCGGCCAGCTCTGGCTTCATCTCGTCAATATCTTTTGCTGCTTCGGGGTCAAATTGAAAGGCGGCGAAGATCAGCAGTTTGGGCTGTGGGCTGAGCATCCGCGCCTCTTGCCAGGCATGCTCAACTTGCCGCTGCTCGAGCGGGCCATATTCCGGGCCAAAGGAGACCACCACGCGCAGGGGGTCGTAGGCAGGCGCCGACTCGCGCACGGTATTTGCCCCTTCGTCGCTGGGCCGCGTTTCCCCCACGGCATGGAGCCAACGACAGGCGGGCAGCGGTTCCAGCCGGGCAAAGCGGATGTATTGCCCGTTCTTCCCGCGGATACCCGTCTTGAGCAGCTCGTCGCGCCATTCCTCCTGACGCAGTGTTTCGCCGGAGCGGGCAATCGAGGCATCTGCCGGCTCGGGCCTGGGCTCCAAAATCTCATCCACCGATTTCACCGCTGGGGCTGGCACTGCTTCCACGGTGAACGGGCCTGTCACTCGCACCTTCTTCCTGTCCACGAAGGGCTGGTCGTAAAGCGTCTCCTGCGGCGCGTGGCGGGCAATGGCCTCATCGATGGCTGCTCGCAGGGCACGGCGGGCTTGATGGAATCGCTCGAATGGCGTCCGGCCAGCTTCCGGCCAGTCGGCGGGAAACTCAAAGGGCACCTCCCATTCCACCAGCTCGTTGACCTTAACCACCTGGCCAGCGGGCATGGTGAAGGTTTCCGTATCGGGCGCGGCAAAGTCTACAAAGTGGCCGGCCCGGCCACCTTGGGTCACCTTAAACTTCACCGCCTGGCCCTTTAGCGCCGCGTTGAGCTCAGCAAGGGCCGCTGCCACTGCCGGATGGAGCCGCGCGTAAATGCCGTCGATCTCCGGGTTATTGGCGATGGACTTGAGCGTGACATGGGGCACGGTCTTGTATTTAAAGCCGCTGCCGACGCCCTCCTGCGGGTGCGCGAGTTCATAGTAATCGAACACGGCGGTCATCAGCCGCTGACGGGCGATGGTGATCGCGACGCGCGAGGTGTCGCAGGTGATCCAGCGTCTGCCCCACTTCTCAGCCACATAGGCCGTAGTGCCGCTGCCGCAGGTGGGGTCGAAGACCAGGTCGCCCGGGTCGGTGGTCATGAGCAGGCAGCGTTGGAGGACGAGCGGGTTTGTCTGAACGACAAAAATACGAGCTTGAAAAGCAGTGGCCAAGTCGTCCCATACATTATTGAGAGACACCACTAGGAAGTCATCGTGGTATCGAACATACCAAAGTAGCTGGCCCACTCCCATAAGGCGATTGGCGGCTGCCAAAGCATCCAAACCGGCGGGGGACGTTTTCCAGTACTGATTTGTGGCACGCCGCCATGTTTGCCCTTGCCAGTGATATTCAAATGCACTGGTGTCGCCCCCGCTCTGCGAGAAAAGGGGGGATAATCTGAATCTTCTCCCATCCCAACTCTTTGATAACTCGTCTTTCATGAGCTTGCGTCTTGTTCCTGCCGTTTCCTCGAGCCAATTGTACTGCTCAGCGAGCGTTGTCTCTCTCCTCGGCAGGAATAGGGCGCGATATTTCAGCATGCCTATGTCCTTCGCATACCAAAGTATGTAGTCAGAAACGTTGTCAAGATACCTCTGGCCCATTCCGGCAGTCTTTTTCAATATTATGGCGCTTACGAGGTTGTGTTTCCCAAACACCTCATCCATCAACTCCCGCACATGGTGCACGTTCTCATCGCTAATCTGCACAAAGATGCTGCCGCTCTCGCTGAGGAGTTCCCGCGCCAGCAGCAGCCGGTCGCGCAGGTAGGTGAGGTAAGAGTGGATGCCCAGCTCCCAGGTGTCGCGGAAGGCTTTGATCTGCTCCGGCTCTGAGGTCAAATCCTCGTCCTTGCCGTCTTTGACGTCGCGCTTATTCACAAAGGGCTGGAAGTTGGAGCCGTACTTGATGCCGTAGGGCGGGTCAAAGTAGATCATCTGCACCTTGCCGGCCATGCCCTCCTTTTCCAAGAGCGAGTTCATCACCAGGAGCGAATCGCCGGCAATTAGGCGGTTCGTCCAGCCATGCTTGTGCTGGTAAAATTCGATGGCCTGGCGCAGGGGCTCCTTGCGTTCTTCCTCAAACAACCCCAGTTGTACCGGGCCAGCTTGGTCGTTTTTCTTGCGCACAGCCTCGATGATGGTGCGCGGGTCAATCCGCTCGTGGACGTGGAGCGAAACCGTGGGCACCTCGAACGAAGTGTGCTCGGCCTTGCCAGCCCAGACAAGCTGCGGATCCAGGTGCGGGTCGTAGGCGTAGGTCTTCTTCTTCTGCCCCGCGTCCCGGTCGTTCTCAGGCGTCACCAGTCCCACAGGCGGGTTGTTGAGCCGCTGTTTGTCCCGGTGCTCGTAGGATTCGATTGAGCGTTGGGTGTTGGTCTTCTTGCCTGCCATCCAGTCCTGCCTGTTGGTTTGTCGTGGGCTTAGTGGGAAGGCTAGCTTGAGAGTAACTTTTGATCCAGCCTTGAGCTGTCGCCTAAGCCCTTCTCCCCCAAGCCACCTATCCGTCCAGTGGCGCCCGCAGGGTTTGCACGCCCCGGGGCGACCAGGTTACTGCTCCAACGCGCTCGGCAATGTAGAGGGGCCGCTGCTTTTGCCGAAACCAGGTGGTCACTGCCTCGCCAACAGGGCCGGAGCTGATGCCCGCCTGCACCTGAAAGCGCTCCAGCAAGTCCAGGATCAGCGATCCCCCATCCCACCACAGCCAGTCGATCTGGGCCGGCAGCAAGGGGGATCCGGTCAGCTCCGCCTGGACAGGGGGGCCGGCGGATCCCAAGAGCAGCCAGCGGGATCCCTCGGCCTCCAAGGTCAACACCAAGGGGTTGGTGTGGACGGCCTGCAGCTTCAGCCGCTCCGAGAAGGGGATCCGGTCGGCAGGCCGCAAGACTTGATAGGGGATCCCGGCAGCTTGCACGGCGCTAAGAGAGCGCAGGTAGCTGTCCGAGGCGGCATTGACGCCGCCCCCGTCCCAGAACTGCCCGATGGAGAAAGCTGAAAGCAGGATCTCCCAGCCCCCATTGGCCGAGCCGGCAGAGGTCATGGCCACCGCCCCCTCCAGACGGCGCAGGCCCTGCTGCCGCAAAAAGGGCAACACGGTGCGCTCGGCCAGGCGGGGATCGCCGCTGTTGAGCAAGAGGTGGCGTCCTTCGGCTTGGATGGCCAGGACGGGGAGGCGGCCACTGGCCAAAGCGGTGATCTCGACCGGCGGCCCCGGCCACAGCCTTGGCCCCAAGAGGATGGCGGCCATTATCAGAGCAGTGCCCTGCCAGCGCAAAGCCCGCCGCCAGCGGGGCCAAAAGGTCAAAGCCACCAGCGCCCCGTAGAGAAGTAGACACTGGAGCAGCGAGACCCTGCCGGTGTAGTAGGAGCTCAGGGGCCAGCTGGCCATCCAGCCCACCCAGTTGATCAAAGGCGTGATCAAAAACGTCAAGGGCCGGGCCAGCAGGGATCCCAGCCCCGGCCAGAGCAAGGCCACAAAAGCCACCCCAAACCCCGCCACCAGCAGGGGCACCAAGAGAAGCAGCAGCAGCGGGTTGGCCAGCAGCGAGTAGGTGGGGATGCGGCCAAAGATGGCCACCTGCAGCGGCAGCGTCCAGATCTGGGCGGCCAGCGGAACGGCCAGAGCCGTGGCCACCGCCGGCGGCAAAAAGTCCAGCCGGGATCCAATCGGCCCTGCCCCCACCAGCAGGCCCAGGGTGGCGGCAAAGCTGAGCTGAAACCCCAGATCGGTAATCCACAGCGGCTGGTAGATCAACAGCAAAACCGCCGCCACCAGCAGCGTCCCCAGGGGGTTAAGCCTAACTTTTCCTTCCAGTCTTGGCTCCGTCAACACCAGCATGGCCGCTGCCCCCATCACCGCCGCCCGCAGCACCGAAGGGGTAAAGCCCGTCAAGGCCAGGTAAATCCCCAAGACCGCCAGGAGGATCCCCTGCTGCAGGCGTACCGCCAGCCGCCGCGTTAGGACAAACACCACCCCCACCAGCAGCGACACGTAAAACCCAGAGGCCGCTAGCGCATGGGCCAGGCCAACTTCTCGAAAGGCATCCTGCAAATCAAAATCCAACTGGGCAGCCCGGGATCCCAGCACCAAGGAAGCCAAGAGGTTCCCCTGCCGCTCCCCCAGCCCGGCAATGAACGCCTCCCGCACCCGCCGCCGCAGCACCCAACCTCCCCAGCCCCTTCCCCCCGGCTGGGGGATCACCTCGCGGGCGATGAAGCCGGCAAAAGCCCCCTGCCGCTGCAGATAGGCCTGAAAGTCAAAGCTGCCCGGGTTTAAGGCGGGACTGGGAAGGTAGAGGGATCCCGTCAGGCGCACCCGCTGGTTGGGATGGAGATCCTGGCTTGGGAGAGCCTCAGGGCTGGCAGTGACGTAGAGCTTGCCGCTTACCTGGCGGGCCGTTTGGTTGGCCTCCAGCACCTGCTCCGCCTCCAGCCAAAATTGCCGCCGCTCGCTGCGGGTGGGGCGGGGCTCCGAAAGAACGGTGCCCACCAGGCTCATCTGCCGCTGCGGGGCCAGAAGGCTGATATCCGTCGGGCCGGGAACCGGCTGCCGCCAGCCCAGGTAGGCCCAGGCCAGACACCCCACCAGCCCCATCGCCAGCCAGGTGCGGGCCAAGCGCGGTCGTCGCCGGTACAGCAGCGATCCCGCCAATCCCAAAGCCAGCGGGATCCCCCAGCCCCAGCCGCTCGCCGCCGGCCAGGCCCGCAGCAACAGGCCCAGGATCCAGCCCAGCCCCAGCAGATAGGTTCTCTCCATCCCTCTTCAGCGCTTTTGCCCCCACTGTACTCTCGCGCTCAGGCGGGATCCATGGCGTTGTCTTAACCTTGACCGGTTGCCGACCCCGCAAGACAGAGGCAAACTGCATCCGGCCTAGGGCTGGCGCTCGCCACCAGCCGCATGCTCCCGCCAGATGGGCAACGCACCCTCCAGATCCTTCCTCTTGCAAGTTTAAGAATTGGGAAAGATGGCCCACTGGCTCTTGACGGCGATATCCTAGGGTTTAAGCTACCGAGAGGCGAGGCGGATCGGCCCGCCTCTGGTCAAAGGAGTGAGCGTCTAGCTCAAGGGATCCGCCGCTCTTAAGGAAGCTTAAGCGTTTCTAAAAATGCTCAAAAGGGGCGGACAGAACGTTAGGGATCCCAGAGAATCTTGGCAGGGTCGTTAGGGTGATAGTGGGCTTTGCGAGGTGGGGAAACCGCACATGGACAGCGCTTTGCTGCAAGCAGCTCGCCAGATCTATCAATACCATTTGCAGTATCGACCGGAGGTGCTGGAGCAGCCGCCGCGGGGCGTGGTCATCCATCGCCGTACCCTGCGAGGGGATCTGATCTTTTCTGAGTTTCCCATCCTGCTGCCCCAAGAAACTTTCATTCCGCTGCAGCAGTTGGAGCCGCTCCGCTGAGGCCCTTCTGCCCAAGCCGAGCCTAGGCGCCTACGATAGCAGAGCAAGCCTCTTTTTCTCCCTGTGGACGGCTGCGATGGTGGACTTCCTTGCCAGCACCTGGGAGCTGCGCCTGTTGGTCTGGGTGCTGGTGTTGGTGCTGGGGGCCTGTGTGGGCAGCTTTCTCAATGTGGTGGTCTATCGCCTGCCGCAAGGTCTTTCTCTGCTCCATCCCGGCTCCCATTGTCCCCACTGCAAGACGCCCCTGGGCCCGATGGAGAACATCCCCATTCTGGGCTGGTTCCTGCTGCGGGGCCGCTGCCGCCACTGCGGGGCGCAGATTAGCTGGCGCTACCCTGCCGTTGAAGCCTTGACCATGGGGCTGTTCGGCCTCAGCATCGCCATCTTGGGATTTTCTCCCCGCGGGCTCCTCACCTGTGTCTTGTTGGGCTGGCTGCTGGCGCTGGCCCTGGTTGACCTGGATACGTTTTGGCTGCCGGAGTCGCTCACCCGCTCCGGCCTGCTGGCGGGGCTGCTGGCCCGCCTGGCGCTGCCCTGGCTGGAAGGGTCGGGATCCCTGGCCGCCATGGGCTGGTCACTGGTGGCCGGGATCGCGGGCGCCGTGCTGGGCATCTGGCTGTTGGAAGGCATTGGCTTTGTCGCCCGTTGGGTTTTGCGGCGGGAGGCCATGGGCGGAGGAGATGGTAAGCTGCTGGCCCTGATCGGCATGTGGCTGGGCTGGCAAGGGGTGTTGGTGGCCCTCATCTTGGGCTCTGGGCTTGGTTTGCTGGGCAGCCTGCTGGCCATGGCCGGGGGAAGGGCCCGCCTGGGCAAACCCATCCCCTTCGGCCCCTACTTGGCTCTAGGCGGCGCCGTGGCCGCCTTGGCGGGATCCCCCCTGATCGAGGCCTACCTACGCTGGTCGGGGTTGCTGGGGTAGAACTCCCTCACCCCTCTTCCAGTGGCAACGGCAACGATCGGCAGGGATCCCTTTTGGCCTCTACTCCACCCCCTCGATCCGGTCTTCCACTTCTTGGTACAGCTCCTGCAGGCGCTCGATGTTGGCCTGGGAAGTCTGCCAGTAGCCACGCCCGTGCACCTCCAGCAGGGTGCCGACGATGCGCCGGAAGGAGTGGGGGTTGAGGTTCATCAGGCGCTGCCGCATCGCCTCGTCCTTGATGAAGGTCTCGTTGGTTTCCTCGTAGATCCAGTTGTCCACCGCTCCCGCCGTGGCCGACCAGCCGGAGGTATTCACCAGCCGCTTGGCGATCTCCCGCACCCCTTCGTAGCCGTGCTTGAGCATGCCCTCGTACCACTTGGGGTTGAGCAGCTTGGTGCGAGCATCGAGGCGGATCGTCTCGCTCAGGGTGCGGATCTGGGCGCTGGGCGTGGTGGTATCCGCCATGTAGGCCGAGGGGGCCTTGCCGTCCGGGCGCAGGCTCTGCACCAGCTTGGTGGGATCCGCATCGAAGTAGTGGCTGACATCCGTCAGGCTGATCTCCGACGAATCCAGATTCTGGAAGGTCACGTCCACCGTCTTCAGGCTGGCCTCAAACAGCTGCCGCATCTGCTGGTTGGGCAGATTGGATCCGAAGGCAAAGGACTTACGCGAGAGGTACATCTCCCGCAGCTCGCTCTCGTCCTCCCAGGAGCTGTTTTCCACCGCCAGGTTGATGTTGGCCGAGTAGGAGCCAGAAGCGTTGGAAAAGACCCGCGTTGCCGCCTGCTCCAGCGTCAGCCCCAGCTCCTTGGCCTGCTGCAGAGCGTGCTTGCGCACATAGTTCAGCTCCAGCGGCTCATCGGCCAGGGCCGCCAGCTTTACCGCCCGGTCGAGGAGGGCCATTTGGTTGACAAAGAGATCCCGGAACACGCCGGAGCAGTTGACCACCACGTCAATGCGGGGCCGCCCCAGCTCCTCCAAGGGGATCAGCTCCACCTTGTTCACCCGCCCCAGGGCATCCGGCTGGGGACGCACCCCCAGCAAACACAGCACCTGCGCCAGCGACTCGCCGTAGGTCTTGATGTTGTCCGTGCCCCAGAGCACCACCGAGATGGTTTCCGGGTACCTGCCGCCGTTGGCGCTCAGCTCGCGGGCCAGCAGCCGCTCCACCACCATCTCCGCCGACTTAATGGCCGCTGCCGTGGGGATAGACTGGGGATCCAAGGCGTGGATGTTGCGCCCCGTCGGCAACACAGCGGGGTTGCGGATGGGATCCCCGCCCGGCCCCGGCAGGATGTACTCCCCTTCCAAAGCGCGAAGCAGGGATCCCAGCTCATAATCGGCCGTGATTTGCTTGAGGCACTCTTCCAAAAACTCAAACAAAGGCTTGAGCAGCTCCGCCTCCACCTGCGGATAGCCCGCCTCCTTGAGGGCCACCAGCCAGGGCGCCTGCCGCCCCATGTTGAAGAAATTGAGCTTGGCCACCCGCGAGACCCGCCCCTGGGCGTCGGTTTGCTCCTGCACCAGGGCCGCCACCGCCTTGTGGCAGGCCTTGTTGATGCGATCCAGCAGCTCCGTATCCGCCAGGTGCCCTTGATCCCGGTTGCGGTAGAGCTCGTCGATGTCTCGG
Source organism: Synechococcus sp. RC10A2 (assembly GCF_047502605.1). NCBI lineage: Bacteria > Bacillati > Cyanobacteriota > Cyanophyceae > Synechococcales > Synechococcaceae > Synechococcus > Synechococcus sp. RC10A2. The sequence continues at coordinate 2,674 of NZ_JANSHP010000051.1, read as the reverse complement.
CCCAGGCTCTGGGCGAGGATGCGCGGCAGGCCGAGGATCCCTTCTTCCGGGCGGTCGATGCTGGCGATGCTCACCAGGGTAGCGATGGCCTCCTCCGCCGTGGGGGGCGCCCCGATCACATGCAGGCCACAGGGCAACAGCCGCGACTCGATCTCCATCAGCTTGGCGTAGAGCTTGCCCACCACCGTGTCCCGCTCTTCCAGGGTGAGCTGGGCCGCATCCACCTGGGGCAGCTCCACATCCTTGTCCAGGTTGACCAGGCGCGCCTTGTCGCAGATGGCATTGACAATCTGAATGCCGCGTCCTCCTTCCCGCAGGCTTTGGTAAGAGCCGATCAACTCCCGCAGCTCCTGCAGGCCCTTGTAGAGGCCGGCGTTTTCTGCCGGCGGCGTCAGGTAGCTGATGGTGCAAGCATAGCCGCGCCGCTTGGCGATGGTGGCCTCGCTGGGGTTGTTGGCGGCGTAGTAGTACAAGTTGGGCAGGGATCCGATCAAATTGTCCGGGTAGCACTCGCCCGACATGCCGATCTGCTTGCCCGGCATGAACTCCAAAGAGCCATGGGTGCCAAAGTGGATGACCACGTCGGCCTTCCAAACCTTTTCCAGGTAGGTGTAGTAGGCGGCAAAGCCGTGGTGGGGGCTGGCCGATCTCGAAAAGAGCAGCCGCATGGGATCCCCTTCGTAGCCAAAGGTGGGCTGCACCCCGATGAACAGGTTGCCAAAGTGTTTGCCGTAAATCAGCAGATTTTGCCCATCGGTATTCAGGTGCCCCGGCGCCGGCCCCCAGTATTTCTCAATGGCTTTGACATAGGGCGTCAGGGCCTCATATTCCCGCACCGACAGCTTGGCCGCCACGTTCAGCTCCGGGCTGGCGTACTGGGCCTGGGGATCGTGCAGGATGGACTCCATCAGCTCCTGCGGCGTTTTGGGCAGCTCTGGCCCCAGGTCATAGCCGTTGTGGGCCAGCGCCTGCATCACCCGGTGGATGGAGGCAAACACATCCAGGTAGGCCGCTGTCCCCACATTGCCCTTGTCCGGCGGAAAGCTGAAAACGGTGATGGCGATCTTCTTCTCCAGCTTGGGCTTGCGCCGCAGATTGGCCCACTTGATGGCCCGCGCCGCAATCAACTCAATCCGATCCTGCAGGGCATGGGCCTTGCCGGTGACGGCGTCCCGCCCTGAGAGGATGATGGGATCGATGGCCCCATCCAGTTCGGGAATGGCAATTTGCAGCGCCACCTGCACCGGGTGCAGCCCCAGGTCGCTATTGGCCCATTCCTCTGTCGATTGAAACACCAAGGGCAGTGCCACCATGTAGGGACGATTGAGCCGTTGCAGCGCCTCCACGGCTTTGGGGTGATCCTGCCGCGCCGGCCCGCCCACCAGGGCAAACCCGGTTAGCGACACCACCACATCCACAATTGGCGCCGTCTTCTGCTCGTTCCAGAAAAACTCGTTCACCGGCTTGGAAAAGTCCAAGCCGCCGGCAAACACCGGCACCACCCGCGCCCCGCGCGACTCCAGCTCCTGCACCATGGCCACGTAGTGGGCATCGTCCCCCGTCACCAGGTGGGTGCGCTGCAGCACCAGACCCACGCAGGGGGCCAAGGGATCCTTCACCTCCTCTGGCAGATCCTCGCGGGCGTTGTACCAATCCCAATACTCCGCCAGGCTGGCAAACATCTGCGGCGCCAGCGGGTGCCAAATGCCCATTTCCAGATAGGTGACCGGCTCGGCAAACTTGACCTGATCCCGCATCCCCGGCAGGTAGCGATCCGCCAGCATCAGCAAAAAGTTCTCCAGGTTCTCGCGGGATCCGCCCAGCCAGTACTGGAAGCTAAGCATGAAGTTGCGGGCATCCTGGGCCTTGTCAAAGGGCAGGTACTTCAGCACCTTGGGCAGCGTCTGCAACAGCTTCAGCATCCCCTCCTGGAAGTTGGATCCCTGCTGGCGCTTGCGCATGAACTGGGCAATGGCGCTCTTGGACTGGCCCAGTTGCGCCATAGAAAAGGATCCCAGCTTATTCAGGCGCATCACCTCCGGCATGGAGGGGAACACCACCACCGCATCCAACCGCTCCCGCAGGGGTTCTACCGCCTGCACCACCTTCTGGGCGATGTCCTCAATAAAGATCAGGGAGCCAATAAAAACATTGGCCGTCTCCAGATCCCGCCGGAAAGCCTCATACCCCGAGGGATCCCGCAGCTCCTCCACCAAGTAGCCAGACAGCTCCACCGCCAGCTTGGGGTTGCGGGCGTTGATGCACTGCACCGCTGCTGTCAGAGCACTCTGATACTGCGGCTCCAACACCACGTACACCACCTTCATCAGTCGGCGCCCCCCTAGCTCGTCAGGGGCCACGTGGCGGGTGATGGGCTTAACCAGAGTAAACATGCGGTCGCTCTCCCTTGTGCAATGCAAAAAAGCAAGTGGGCCGGGAATGGGCATTCTTCCCTAGCACCTGTTTCCCGTTCTACCAGAGAACCGGATCCCTGCCGGGGGCATAACGCCAGTCTCGTAACAATTCGCAATAATTGCAAAGGGGGCTCTTCTCTTGAGGAGATCTCAAGGATCCAGACCTGGAAGGGCCCAGAGCGGCTCTCCTACACAAAAGGATAGTTTGGTAGCCCCGCACTTGAGTGCGGGGCGGAAAAGCCCGCTAGCCACTTTAGTCG
>NZ_JANSHP010000050.1:0-601 GCF_047502605.1 Synechococcus sp. RC10A2 | reverse complement strand
TCGGATGCAGATAGTATCATCGAACAAGACATAGCGTTTGAAAGTGTTTTTCTCTTGCTCGGTTAATTCATGGAAAGTCATCTCAATCCAGAGTTCATTGTCGTTCGAATCTCGGTAGGCGAAAAAATCTTGCTCAACCGGTTTAGCGGAGGTGGATAGGCCGAACTCCAGCGCAGAGAGCAGGTTGGACTTTCCGTGGTTATTCGGACCGAGCAAAGTCACCATGGGCAAGCATTCCAGTTCCAAGTCGCGGATGCTACGGTAATTGTGAATTCTCAGACTTTTAATTCTCATACGCTTCTCCTTCTGTTGTGGTCATGCCTCCACCGGCGCAAACATGCGCGCCTTGAACAGTCCATCCAGCGAGCGTGCGTCCGGGATGAACGAATCGCCGTTCGTGTAAATTTCATCCGCACCTTCGGTCAATTTCTGCTCTTTCACAAAATCGCGGTCGCGCCGGTAATCCTCTTCTGTCCAGTCCTTGGTCTCGCGCCAGATGATGACGACGGTGCGGCCGTTGCGCAGCGCGCCGCGATAGACGAGGTAACGGCCCTCACCCCCGGCCCCTCTCCCAGAGGGAGAGGGGAGAACGCGCCGCGTT
>NZ_JANSHP010000049.1:0-12239 GCF_047502605.1 Synechococcus sp. RC10A2 | reverse complement strand
GTTGCAGTGCCCACACCCGCTGCTCCACCTTCTCCAGCTCGTGTCCCAGCCAAGCCTCTCCCCCCACAGCCCATCAACCAACCCTTGTTTCCCCAAGTGAACCGGGTTGCTCCAACTTCTGCTCCCCTTGCAGCCCCTCCAACCCAACCTCCCACCCCTGGCTTTCTGGAGCGGTTGCGCGAGGAGCGGGAACGCTTGGGGAAAGACTAGGCGCAAAAAAGGGATCCCTGAGGATCCCCTAGCAAAGAGCTGGGCAAGGCTAGTCCTCGATGGGATCCCCCGTCAGAGGATCCCAGAAGAGAGTCAGTCAGGCAGCAGCCAGCCGGGCATTGGCGGCATCCCAGTTCACTAGGTGCTCCAGGTAGGCGCTGATGAAGTCGGGCCGCCGGTTTTGGTAGTCCAGGTAGTAGGCGTGCTCCCAGACATCCAAAGTGAGCAGGGGCACTTGGCCGTGCACCAGCGGGTTTTCGGCGTTGGGGGTTTTGGTAACCTTGAGGGTGCCGTTGTCCAGCACCAGCCAGGCCCAGCCGCTGCCAAACTGGGTGGCCGCCGCCGTTTTGAAGGCCTCGACAAACTTGTCGTAGCCGCCAAAATCGGCGTTGATCTTGTCGGCGATGGGCCCCGTCGGCGCGCCGCCCCCACCTGGCTTCATGGATTCCCAGAAAAAGGTGTGGTTCCAGACCTGGGCGGCATTGTTGAAGATGCCCACTTTGTCGGGATCCCCAAACGTGGTCTTGATAATTTCTTCTAGCGACTTATTGGCCAGCTCGGTGCCTTCGATCAGCTTGTTTAGGTTGGCCACGTAGGCGGCGTGGTGCTTGCCGTGGTGGTAGGAGAAGGTTTCCGCCGACATATAGGGCTTGAGGGCGTCGGCAGGGTAGGGCAGAGCCGGGAGTTCAAAAGCCATAATCGTCTGTCCTCTGTGTCTTGTGCAAAGAATGCAAGAAAGGACGCAGCGAAGGCAAAGATAAATCGGACAACGGCGTTACCTTTCTTTGCAGTCTTAGTGTAACTCAGAATGATTACGCTTTGGGATCCCCTCGCCATTTCCGTGCAGGCTGAGACCGTCCCCTCCTCTCCAAGCAGGGGGCCAGAGCTAACGGGATCCCTCCCGCAGCAGCTCGATCAGCAGGGGAGCGACATCCCTGAGCAGGGGGATCAAAACCGCCGTGATGGCGGCAATGGTAACCACATTGCGGGTGAAGTTGAGGGTATCGCGGCTGAGCTGGAAAAACCGCTCGTCCCAGCGTTTGACCTCGGCCTCCAGACGTTCTTCGGCGCCAGCAATGCGTTCCTCGGCTTTGGCAATGCGTTCCTCGGCTCTGGCAATGCGTTCCTCGGCTCTGGCAATGCGCTCCTCGGTGCCGGCAATGGTTTGCATCAGCTCTTGGTTTTGCCGGGCCAGTTGGGCGATGGCCTGAGCGTTGGCCTCGACAGTGCGCTCGATGCGCGCCAGCCGCTCCTCGCTGTAGCTCATGGTCGGGGAGGGGGAAATTGATGCGGGCTGGGAAAGTCCTGGGGTGGGATCCCTTGCAGGGCCTCGCTCATGAAGCGCTTCCAGGTGGGGGCAACAAAGGCCCCGCCGGCGGTGCCGGGCAGCATGGGGGAGTTGTTGTCGTTGCCGATCCAAATGGCGGTGGACAGTTGCGGCACATAGCCGATGAACCAAGCGTCGCGGAAATCAGAGGTGGTGCCGGTTTTGCCGGCCACCGGGCGCCCATCGTCCAGACGGGCCGCCGTCCCCGTGCCCTGGGTCACCACCCCCTTGAGGATCTGGTTGAGGGTGGCCACCGCCCAGGGATCCAAAACCCGCTGCGGCTGGGGCTTGGCCTCGAAGAGAATCTGACCGTTGCGATCCACCACCTGAGCCAAGAGAGTTGGCTCCACCCGGTAGCCGCCATTGGCAAACACCGCATAGCTGGCGGCCATTTCCAGGGGGCTGACGCTGGCCGAGCCCAGGGCCGTGGCCAAGTTGGGAAACATCTCGGCACTGATGCCCGTGGCCTGGGCTGCCGCAATGACGTTGCGGATCCCGACTTCATCTGCCAGCTTGACGGTGGGCACGTTGCGGGAGAGCTCCAAGGCGCGGGCAAAGGTGAGGGGGCCGTAGAAGGTGTTGTCGTAGTTTTTCGGGCTGTAGGGAGGCGAGCCAGGATAGGTGATGGGAGTGTCGTAGAGGATGCTGTTGGGCCCGTAGCGGCCGGTAGCCAGAGCCGCGTAGTACACATAGGGCTTAAAGGTGGATCCCGTTTGGCGAAAGGCTTGGGTGGCGCGGTTAAATTGGCCCCGTTGGGCGTTGATGCCGCCCACAAGGGCCTTGACGTAGCCTGTGCGGGGATCCACCGCCGCCAGAGCCATCTGATCAGCCCGGCGAGTGGCGGTAAGGCGAGGCCCGTCTTCGTTGACAATGCGCTGGGCAATGCGCTGCAGCCGCAGGTCGATAGTGGCCTGAACCCGCAGCCCCCCCTGGAGGATGGCCTGCTCGCCATAGCGGCGCCGCAGCTCTGCCTCAATGGCGTCGGTAACCGCCGGGGCGTTGCTCTGGAAGGAGGTGATGCGGCCCAAGGTCAATTCTTGCTCCCGTGCCGCCTGGGCCTCTTCCGGGGTAACCCAGTTCAGCTCCACCAGGCGATCCAGCACCAGCCGCTGCCGTCGCTTGGCCCCTTCCAGGTTGCGAAAGGGGCTGAGGATTTCCGGGGCCGGCAGGATCCCGGCCAACATCGCTGCTTCCGCCAAGTTCAGTTCCGCCGCATCCTTGTTGAAGTAGCTGCGGGCCGCCGCCTGGATGCCGTAGAGGTTGTGCCCCCAGTACACCTGGTTGAGGTACATCTCCAGGATCTCGTCTTTGGTAAAGACTTGCTCCAGCCGCACCGCCAGCACAATCTCGGCCACCTTGCGGCTGAGGGTGCGCTCCGGCCTCAAAAACAGGTTCTTCACCAGTTGCATCGTCAGGGTGGAGCCGCCTCCTGCCGAGCCCAACCCCCCTTCAACACTGCCCAGCAGCGCCCGGCCCAAACTGACCGGGTTGATGCCGGGGTGGGTGTAGAAGTGGCTGTCTTCAATGGCCAGCAGGGCTTTTTTCATCTCCGGCGAGACCTCTTCCAGCGAGATCACTTCCCGGTTGGCTTCCCCGTGCAAGCTGGCAATCGGCTCGCCGCGAATATCGACAATGTGGGTGGTGGCCACCGGCACGTAGTCCCGCAATTGATGCACATCGGGCAGGTTGCGGAAGCTGATGGCCAACCCCATCAAGCCGGCAGCCGTCGCTGTAGATCCCAAGAGCAGGGATCCCAGCAACAGGTTGCCCACCGTGGCGGCGGCCTGAGCTCTCCAGGAGGGGCGAGCGGGTCGGGCGGCGTCGGCATACTCGTCATACCCCGGAAAGGGGCGGCTGTAAGGATGCTGCGAAGCCGAATTCCTAGCCCAGCGGGCCGATGGTCTGCGACCGTAGGTCACCTCAAAAACCCCGTCACTTCAGCGTTGCGGAGCGACCGCAAGTCTGACCCATTATAGGGCGGCGCTTCTTAGGCCGGCAGGGGATCCTTTCCCTCTCTGAGTGGGCCAAATCCGGGTGAGCGTGGGGGGTTTCCGAGTGCTTTGTCTGCTGGCTGCTGGGATCCCCAGTTCCCTACCAGCCCGGATCTCGACATGCTGTTTCGCAGGGCAGGCGGCTGCCTCGCCGCTATCTCGCCCCAGAAGGGCGGCAAGATTGTTATCGACGTGCGAAAAACTCAGTTAGAACTGCTTAGCAAACTTTTCTGCAAAAGGGATCCCTGTCCCACCGCGTTGAGATCTTGCGCCTGGAAGCGCTATCTCGATATCCAGGACTCTTGTCATTGGCAGTGTTGGCAGGGCCAGAAGATCCAGGACAGCGTCTTGCCAGGTGGCTAGAGCAATAGCCGAGATACGAAACTGCGGCAAGAAGAGGAAGTATCTGGGGTGTTTCCACATCCCTTCCCGCAAGCGGGCCATAGGTCTGGGAGTTGGGGTTACGGCGTCCCCTGCGATGCAAACCGCATGCTCTGGGCAGCTCGGCAAGTGGGAGCCATCCCACAAGCTGAGAAAGACCCCCCTGGCAGAGCGCTGCGCGGAAGCAAGCTATAGCCGTGGGGAGAACATCAAGGAAGACCTGTCTGAGACCTTCCGCTGCAAGGGAGATGTCTGCGCCGGCAGCGCTCTGGATCCCGGAAGGAAGCTGTAGGCTGGATTAGGTTCTCGATGCAACGGGCCGAGTTCGACCAACCTTGACTGCTACTGATTGGGGATCCCGGCGCAACTTGCCTGAGCAAATCGGCTCGATGCAGGGGCCACGGGTTTTGATCTGTGGCTACCACGGCTACGGCAATGCCGGCGACGAGGCGTTGTTGCTGGCCCTACTGCGGCAACTCCAGCAGTTGTCCGGCCCTGTACAGCCGGTGGTGCTCTCTCCTCGCCCCGCGGAAACGGCTGCCACCTATGGGGTACTGGCCTGCCCGCGCTTCGATGGCTGGGCTTTGCGGCGCTATCTGAGGCAGTCTCAAGCTTTTATCTGGGGTGGGGGCGGCCTGCTGCAGGATCGCACCAGTTGGCGCAGCCCCCTCTACTACCTGGGACTGATGCTCTGGGCCCAGCGGCGGGGGCTGAAAACCTTGGCCTGGGCCCAGGGGATCGGGCCGTTGCAGCGGGGCTGGATCCGCGAGCTGGCCCGCCGCGCTCTAGCAGGTTGTACAGCCATCAGCGTGCGCGACGCCGTTGCTTCTCAATGGCTGCGAGCCTGGGGGATCCCCCATCAGGTGGCCCCGGATCCGGTTTGGGGCCTGCCCTCCAAAACCCTGCCGGAGTGGGAAAGATGGCCTCAGCCCCGCATTGCCGTGGTCTTGCGGCAGCATCCCCAGCTCACTCCAGCGCGATTGGAGATTTTGGCTGAGGGCCTGAGACGCCTCCAGGCTGCCACCGGAGCTTATCTGCTTTTGCTGCCCTTCCAACTGGCTCCGCCTGGATCCCCCGACCTGGGGCCAGACTACCGCTTGGCGCAACGGCTGCAACAGCGCTTGCCCGGCCACAGCCAGGTGTTGGAAATTCGGGATCCCTATCTTTTAAAGGGGGTCTTTCGGGGGGTGAAATTGGCAATTGTGATGCGCTACCACGGCCTGGTGATGGCGGCAGCCGAGGGCTGTGCCTGCTTTGGCCTCAGCTACGATCCCAAGGTGACAACGCTGCTTGAGGAATTGGGCATGCCCGGCTGGGATCTCGAGGCGATCCCAGAGGATCCGGAAGCTTTGCACCGGGCTTGGTTGGCCTGCTATGCCGATGGGCCGGCCCTCGGCCCTGACCAAGTGGCCGTTTGGGTGGAGCGATCGGCCCAGCACGCCCAGTTGTTGAGGCAGCACCTCCACTGGCAAGCAGCGGGGAGTTGAGAGCTCCTACCCTGTTGACCGAGACAATGGCGGCCTAGGCCCCGCCCTTCAGGGCTTGGAGTGTTCCCCGCTGCCAGTGTGGATTCAGGCAGCCGTCCTTGTCGAGATTCGCTCTACCCTGGGAATAGGGTGCCAAGCCAAATCCCCTCCCATGAGTGCCGAGATTCAACCCTGTACGCGCCAACAGATCCTGATCGGGATGGGCCTGACCAGCCTGATCGCGGCGGTGATCGCCGGCCTCTGGATCTGGCTGGGATCCCTGCGCGTGCCCTTCCGTTGGGATCCGCTGGCCGTTGCCTGGGGAACGGCGCTGGGGCTGGGGGTGGCGCTGCTCAGCTGCGGGGCTTACTGGCTTTGGCCGGCCTATCGCCGGGCGGCTTCCGCCTACTTGCACCTGGTGGCGGATCCCCTGCAGTGGTCAGATATCTTCTGGGTGGGGGTGCTGCCGGGCTGGAGCGAGGAATGGCTGTTTCGCGGCGTGCTGATGGGATCCCTGGTGGCCAGTCCCTTGGGGTGGACGGGCGGGATCCTCTTGAGCGGCCTCTTGTTTGGGGTTTTGCATTGGCTGGGATGGCAGGGTTGGCCCTATGCCGTCTGGGCCAGCGCCGTGGGCGTCCTCCTGGGGCTGGGCGTGTGGCTGTCGGGAAACCTGCTGGTGACCATCGTCGCCCATACTCTGGTTAACTGGATTGGGGTTTGCCTTTGGAAATGTTCCGCCTTGCCAGCCGAATCCTGATCGCGTCAGCGGGCCGTAGGCCTTTCGCGTGAGCGGGCCGTAGGCCTTAGTTGCCGACGTCGCCGCCACCAATTCCCCCTCTCCCTCTGGGGGAGGGGCCGGGGGTGAGGAGAATTATCTCGATGCCAAGCCGAGGGATGTTAAAGCCTTTGAATTGGATTTTGGGATCCTTCCCGGGGCTGCAGGTGGGGCGATCCTTGCTGCTTATTGGCCTGGGGGTGTACGGCTACCTGCTCTGGCTGGGCTGGTTTCAATCGGAGCGGCTGATCTTTTTGCCTCGCCCCGCCAGCTACCAGGATGGGGATGCCATTTTCAAGCTCACCACCGCCGATGGCCTGCAGATTTCGGCGGTGTATCTGCACAACCCCGAAGCCACCTATACCCTCCTCTACAGCCACGGCAACGCCGAGGACTTGGGAGATATCTTGCCGCGCCTGGCTGGCCTGCAGCAGGGGGGGTTTGCCGTCTTGGCCTACGACTACCGCGGCTACGGCACCAGCGAAGGGATCCCTTCCGAAGCCGGTGCCTACAAGGACATTGAGGCCGCCTACGCCTATCTGGTGGAGCAGGGGATCCCGCCGGAGCGGATTTTGGTTTACGGACGCTCGGTGGGGGGCGGGCCCTCGGTTTACTTGGCAGCCCAAAAGCCGGTGGGGGGTCTGATCCTGGAATCGACCTTTGTAACTGCTTTTCGCGTCTTGACCCGCATCCCGCTGCTGCCTTTTGATCGCTTCGACAACCTCAGCCGCATCGCCCAGATCAACTGCCCACTGCTGATTTTGCACGGCACCCAGGATCGCTTGATCCCCTTCTGGCATGCCGAAGCCCTTTACCAAGCGGCACGGGATCCCAAGCGTTTGGTGCCCATCGAGGGAGCCGATCACAACAATTTGCTACAAGTGGCCGGGGAGCGCTACCTGCCCATCCTGCACCAATTTGTGGCCGAGCTGGTGGATCCCGAGCATCCTTTCTCCAAGCAGCCGGCTAAGTAGCGATAAACACAGTGTTATGATGTCCCTGTTTTGTTAGCTAAGACCCAGAGGGTACTGGTTACAGAAGCAGCAAATCCAGGCGACTCTTTTGCCCTGGGCTTTCCCGCTGCTTTTATTCGCTGTTGGTTGACCGAAGAAGGCGGTTTTCAAGGCCATGCTTCAGGAGATTCTCAGCTTCCAACTGCTGGGCAACCCCCTTTGGAACTACCTGCTGGTATTTTTCATCTTTGTAGTCGGGATCTTCGCCATCCGCACTGTGTTGCGGGGCTTGGTTCTCCGAACCTTGGCAGGTTGGTTCTCTAAACTCAGCGGGATCCCCGGCAATACTCCTATTCAACTAGTAGAGCGCTACCTGATCCCTTTGCTCTACCTGGCTCTGATTTACGTCTGTTTGAGCAGCCTAAATTTGGCCACCGTCCTGCGGCAAACTCTGGACATCCTGGCCACTGTCGTTGGCACCTACTTGGGCATCAATCTCCTCAGCGCCAGTGTAGAGTATGCTCTGCGCATTTACCTGATGCGCAAAAAAGGCGATGCCACCACCGAGCAAAGCTTGCTGTTGCTCTCCCCTCTGATCCGGGTGGTGTTTACCCTTATCGGTATCTTGTTTCTGCTGGAAAATCTGGGTTTTGATGTGGCAGCACTGGTGGCCAGCTTGGGCATTGGCGGTATAGCCATTGCTTTGGCGGCGCAAGGAGTCTTACAGGATCTGTTTGCCTATATCTCTATTTTGATGGATCGGCCTTTCGAGATTGGGGATTTTATAATTTTGGGCGATTTTATGGGATCCGTAGAGTACATCGGCATCAAAACCACGCGCCTACGCAGCTTGGGCGGAGAGCAGATCGTGATGGCCAATACCGATATCACCGGATCCCGAATTCGCAACTACAAACGTATGCAGCGGCGGCGGGTGGTTTTTGGCTTTGGCGTTGTTTACGAAACTCCCCCCGAAAAGCTGCAGGCCATTCCAACCTTGGTGAGACAAATTATCGAAGCCGAGCCCAACGCCCAATTTGACCGCGCCCACTTCGCCGCCTACGGAGATTTCAGCCTCAATTACGAAGTGGTTTACTACGTGCTCAGCCCAGACTACAACCTCTACATGGATGTGCAGGAGCGCATCAACTTGGCTCTGAAGCGAACTTTTCAGGAACAGGGAATCGAATTTGCCTACCCAACGCAGTTGCTCTACCTGAGCTCGAAGCAGCAGGGTGCCCTCACCAACCTCTCTTAGTCCTCTCTTAGTAAAGAAGTGGGATGGGAATGGGGCTGCCGGCGGGTTTTCAGATAGCTCCTTGACCCATCAGTTCTTGCAACAGGTTCTGCGCCGTTCCCATAAAGCGCATCACGTCAGGATGATGGCTCCAGATGGGGTCGCTTTCGGGGAAAACCTCCAGCGAGAACATGCTCTGCACGGCTCGCAGATAAGGCAGCAGGACGGTGTAGCTGGCCGGGGTGAGCTGAAAGCGCAGCGCCTCATCCAAAAGCTCCAGCATCTGCCGCACCAGCTTCCACTCCACCTTCAAAGGAGGGTAGAGCATCACACACAGGGGAAACAGCTCTTGTTGGACAGCCGCCACACTGCCTTCCAGGACGCAGAGGCCCAAGTACACCTGGAACATCTCCACATCGCGGATGCTGGAAATCCGCACCTCCAGATCCGTCAAGGGGCCGCTTTCGCAGCGATAGCCTGGGAAACGCTGCGCCACCTCAGCACAGATGGACTCTGCCACGCTGGTAACCAGAGGCAAGAGCTCTTGCACGGCAGCCAGGGGGGCGGAAAAGGTATCGCCTGCATGGGCGGCGGCACCCTCGTACATCCTCTGGAGGGGCATGTAGAGGTGGTCGTCCATGACCTTCAAGTAGGGGTGGAAGAGGCCGCACTCTTGAGGGGATAGGGCTTGCAAGACCATTTGCCCCGTGTAGTGGAATTGCATACTTAAAAAGCCCAGCACCCGCGGATCCCGTTCGCTGTAGCGGGCCCTCAGCCGGCCACAGAGCGGCGCGATCTGCACCGAAAAGCGAGCCGGCGAGAGGCCCTCCCCACAACTTTCCGCTGCCGCCTCAAATAAATCCCGAGAATCCTCGGCAATTTGCCAGGGATCGATCAAGTCCGGATCCAGCCGCTGCTTGGGTATTTCAGCAGCCAAGAGCCGCTCTGTCTTGGCCCAGGCCTGGGAGCTGGCAAAGCGCAGGGATCCCTTCACTTTGTCGGCCAGTTGGGCGCCCGGCAGCTCGCCCAAGGCCGCCTGCGCCCGCAGCTTGTCTACATATTTTTGGGCCCACAGGGTGGCCAAGCTGCAAGTTGTAGCTGTTTCTGCACTTCCCATCGATCCCACGGCCTCGCCCGAGAAGCTAGATTCTGTTACCTACAATACCCTTAGCACGTCGCCGTTGCAGCCTGTAAAGAACTTACAGAATATTAATTCCCCCGCAACAATCGTTTACGTCGGGAAAGGGCACTCCCCCTAGCCGGCAAGTTGGCAACACCTTAAAATATCCTAAAATCCGCTCGGAAAAGTGGAGTTTTTGTGGCAGAATAGACTGTAGATCGATCGATGGCAAGGATCCGGATCCCGGCCTCACCGGACTGAACTCTTTACTGAGGAGAAAGAGCGTATGGCTCTCCGACTTGGCGATACAGCTCCCAATTTTACGCAAAAGTCCACCCACGGCGAAATTGACTTCTACTCCTGGGCCGGGGATAGCTGGGTAGTGTTGTTTTCCCACCCTGCCGACTACACGCCGGTCTGCACCACCGAACTGGGCACCGTTGCCAAGCTGATGCCCGAATTTGAAAAGCGGGGGGTGAAGGTGCTGGCCCTCAGCGTGGACGATGTGGACTCCCACCTGGGCTGGGTGAAAGACATCGAGGAAACCCAGAACGCTATCGTGAACTACCCCATCTTGGCAGATGTAGACCGCAAGGTCTCGCAGCTCTACGGCATGTTGGATCAAACCAACCTTAACCAAGAAGGGCTGCCCTTGACGGTGCGCTCGGTTTTCGTTATCGATCCCAACAAGAAAATCCGCCTCATCCTTACGTATCCGGCCAGCACGGGCCGCAACTTCGACGAGCTTTTGCGGGCCATCGACGCTCTGCAGTTGACGGATAAGTACAGCGTCGTCACCCCTGCCGACTGGAAAGATGGCGACGACGTCATTATCCCGCCTTCGCTGCAGGATCCTGAAGTGCTAAAAGAAAAGTTCCCGAAAGGTTACAAGGAGCTCAAGCCCTACCTGCGGCTCACCCCTCAGCCCAATAAGTAAGTCCACCCCCCTTGGCAGGAAGGGATCCCTTCTCCGCCGAAGCCGTGATTCCTTTCTCTGGATCCCCGCCGAGGGGATCCTTGACTTTATGGTTCTTTAAACCCGCCTAAGACGGTTTCGGAGGGCGCTGCGCTGGCCTAGGCGAAACCTCCTCTTCTGGGAGAGAACGATCGCCGGTGGGGTTGGGATCGAGTTGGGCGGCAAGTTTAGGCTTCGGGGAAGGAAGCTGCTGCTGTTTCGGCCAGCCTCTCCACTGTAAAGTAGCGATGGAACTTATCCGTCACCCGCAACCAGGGGGAGCGGCTGCCTTCTTTGCGATAGCGGGTCACAAAGCCCTTTTCCACCAGCTCTGCCACGTGTTGGTAAGCGCCCTGACCGCGCAACTCCACCAAGTCAGCTTGCGAGAGGGGGCCACGTAGAACGATGGTTGCCAAGGTACGGGTGGCGCCCACCCCGATTTCAGGGGGCAAGAGCTGGTTGGCCAGCTCCAGAAAAGGCTCCCGCAACTGCAGAGCAAACCCCTCCTCCACCTGCAGCACCTCTAGGGCAGAATCGCGGTGGGCGTAGTCTTCCATCAGCTCCAACAGCGCATCGTAGGCCTCCTCGCGGCTGCAGTGGGCCAACTGGGCCAGCGTCGATAGGGCCAACGGCTGTCCCTTCAGGTAGAGGATTGCCTCGATCTGATTTTTCAGGGCTAAAAGACGCCCCCCTCCTATCTCTGGCCTGGAATCTGAAACCGACTTGGAACGACGCGAGGGCATAGCGACAAGGGATCCGCTAACCTGTCCCGTAGCATAGCAGCAGTTGCAGACTGAGGGATCCCTGCTGGGGCGGCCTGGGCCAAGGCGAGCGTTGCTATGCTAAACCATGGCAGGGTCTGCTTTCTCGCCCATCGCGCTACTCGGTGCGGAGTACAATTGCACAGCCTGAAGCCAATTGCGTAGCATAAATAGGGTTTGGGGATCCCAGAGAATTGGAGAGGTGTCCGAGCGGTTTAAGGAAGCAGTCTTGAAAACTGCCGTGGTTCACGCCACCGTCGGTTCGAATCCCACCCTCTCCGTTGCTTTTCCGTTGCTTTATTGAGTAACCCACAATGCTGTTCGGCGGATCTAGCCCCCTACCACGCCCCTACTCCTAGATAGGCCCTTCTACGCCTATCTAGAGGTTGGCTATCTCTTCGACGTAGCCGACCGACTGAGGGCCAGGGCCCAGGGCAAACCGCTGCCAGCGGGGCACAACCCGGAGCCCCGAAACATCAGCTTCATCTACCGGACAGAGGCAGGCTGGAAGCGGGTGGTGGTGCAAAAGGACAACAAGCTGCAGCTCTACAGGCCCAGGGAGAATTGACTGGAAAAGTGGCCTCTGGCATATTACAGGGCAACCGCCAGATCAAGTAGAGCGCAATGCACACGCCGAGCTGGAAGCCCCACCCAATCCTCAAATATGAGCGGAGTGACTGCTATCCCTATATAGTTCTTCCCACCCCCATCAGCCTGCAACTGAGCGGGCCAGAACTGCCCCCTCGCCCCAGAGAACCTGAGCCACCTCAACTACCCCCTCGACCAGTCAAGCCGCAACTACCAGAGCTCCCAACCCGTGTGATGGACAAGCTCCAGGCTGCCCTGTCAACTGGAGCTGGAGTCGTTGCCCTAATTGCGCTGATTATTGCTGAGGCTCCATTCTTTCTAATCTTGGCAGGGATGGCTGGTGTGGCCACCTTAGCCCGCTTCTTATACGAATCCTGGACTTATGAAGAGAGAATGGAAGAATACGAGAGAAAAATGCAAAGTTACAGCCTTTTAATTTAAAATAGGGTACAGGTATTCAAGAGGAAGGAGAGAA
>NZ_JANSHP010000048.1:0-12340 GCF_047502605.1 Synechococcus sp. RC10A2 | reverse complement strand
CCATGCAGCGAAAAATGTTTTGCTGTAGCCGAGAACAGCTCCTGGTGCGTATAGCCCAGAGCCTTCTGCCAGCTTCAGAACAGTGGCGAGCGCGCTCACTCTCCTATGCCCTGGCTAAAGATTTAGACACTTCCCCCATACCTCACTCCCTATTTCAGGTGGTAGCGATTCCAACCCAGAAAGTGTCGGTGCCGATGTTGGTTTGCGCCAGCGAGGATGACCCCATTGTGGATCCCGCTTCGCTCGAGAAGTGGGGAAACCACTTAAAGCCAGGGGATCAAATGTGGTTTTGCCCTGGGGGACGACAGTTTTTTCATTATTCTTTTCCAAGTTTGGTCAATCTGAAAATCATGGATTTTTGGCAGGAATTGCGTAAATTTCAGCCCAGCATGGCCTAAGGCGGCTGGAGTTTTGCGGGATGATGGGCATGGCCGCTCATCCCAACAGGAGAGGGGCTCCGTTTGCAGCCCAGGTCGAGCCCCTGACAATAGAAAAACGGGCAGGGGTGGAAGGAGGCCATTGAGCTTCCGGTAAAATTGATTGGTAGAATAGGGCCAGCCCCCGACGTGGATAGGGAAGGGGCGGGCTTAAGTGTGGGATCCGCGACTATGTTCGACAAACTGCTCTTTCCCATCGACAACTCGCGCGAAACTAGCCACGCCCTGCCCTTGGTGGCGGACATAGCGCAGCGCTACAAGAGCCAGGTCTATCTGCTCTCCGTCCTAGACAGCACGGACCTGAGCCCAGAGCAAGCCGAGCAAGCCCGCCAAAGTATCCACAACTTGCTCAAACAGGCTGAGGCTGGCCTCCAGCAGATTGGCATCCAAAATGTCAAGAGCGAGTATCGCGAGGGGAAGGTTCCTTTTGTCATCTGCGACGTGGCGGACGAGCTGGAGATCAGCCTAATCGTGATGGGATCCCGCGGCATCAGCCTAGCCGAAGGCCGGAAAAACGAATCCGTCAGCCACCGGGTCATCGACCTCTCCCCTTGCCCAGTGCTGGTAGTACCCTGAAGACCAGACCTTCTCTTTCCGGGGAGTGTGTTGAAGTTGTCTCAAAATGTTGCCTTGTGTAACAGCAAGGCCGTTTTTGTTCGTGTTGAGCAGGAGTCTGCTGTACAACGAAGAGCGAGGTAGCCCGGATTACTGGTTACACCCCTGGGAATCGGTATGGAAAATCAAAGTCGTGGTCACAACAAGGCCTCGCAGAGAACCTTCGAGGTGATGCGGCATTTCGCAGAAACCTACGCCAAACGTACCGACACTTTTTTCTGCTCTGATCCTACGATTACGACGGCAGTGATCGAAGGCTTGGCTCTCCACAAAGAGCAGTTGGGCGCTCCGCTCTGTCCCTGCCGCTTTTACGAAGACAAAGAGGCGGAAGTGAAAGCCGGCTATTGGAACTGCCCCTGCGTGCCAATGCGCGAGCGCAAAGAATGTCACTGTATGCTCTTCTTAACCCCAGACAACCCCTTTGCCGGCACCAGCCAAACCCTAGAGGAGGTGCCCCTGGAATACCAAACGAAATAATCGGCCAAGTGCCTGTCATTGGAGGGGACGATCGGGCGGGGAGGGGTGACAAAGATCGGTATAGTCAGAGAATAGCTGGGTAGTTGCTATTCGCAGGAGGAGGAAACTCTTTTATGACTCCCTCACTGGCTAACTTTCTCTGGAGCTTGCTGTACGGCGCAGTGGTGCTGGGGCTTCTCTTCGGCGCCATCGTCTTCGTCAGCCAAAGAGATAGGGTGCGTCGTCGCTGAGTCTCCTGCTCGCCAGGGCTTGTCTGCGGATTGCCCACCGCCCTTTATGATCTAAAGCTGATCTGGCGACATCCCGGGAGCGTTGACCCACCCCCTGCACTACTGGCGGCAAAAAAACCGCTACTACCACGAGGATCTGGAGCGGCTGCACCGCTTCTTCGTTCCCCCAGGCCTGCGCATTCTGGAAATCGGCTCCGGCACCGGATCCCTGCTCAACGCTTTGCAGCCCAGTTTTGGGGTGGGGATTGACTGGGACGCAGAGATTGTTGCCCAGGCGCAGAGGCAGTTTCCCCATCTTCACTTTCGGGTGCAGGATGCCCACACGCTGGACAAGCAGGATCCCATCTTAGCGGAGCCTTTTGACGTTATTTTGCTCGTCAACACCTTGGGCTACCTGGCAGACGTTCAGCAGGTTCTTGAGCGGCTGCGCCGTTTTTGTACCCCGCGCACTCGCCTGATCCTCTCGTACCACAACCCCCTCTGGGAGCCGCTGCTAAGCCTGGCGACCGTCCTCAAGCAGCGCATGCCCCTGCCGGCAGCCAACTGGCTCTCGGCAGGCGATGTGGCCAATTTGCTGCACCTAGCAGGGTACGAGGTCATTCAGCAGGGCAAGCGGCTGTTGTTGCCGCGGCGGATCCCACTGCTTTCGACGCTGATTAACCGCTTCATTGCCCCCTTGCCCGGGATCAACGCCCTTTGTCTAACGGAATACACGATCGCCCGCCCCCAGCCCGATCCCGCCTGGGATCCCCCCCTTGAGGAGCAACCTTCTTGCACAGTGGTGATCCCAGCCCGCAACGAGGCGGGCAACATCCGCCGCTGTGTGCAGCAGTTGCCAGAGATGGGATCCCGCACCGAGATCATTTTTGTAGAGGGGCATTCCAGCGACGACACCTGGGCTGAGATCCAGCGGGTTCAGGACGAATACCAGGGGATCCGCACCATCCAGGCTCTCCGGCAAGAGGGCAAAGGCAAGGGAGATGCGGTGCGCAAGGGGTTTGCCGCGGCCAGCGGCGATGTGCTGATCATTCTCGACGCCGACTTGACTGTCCAGGCGGAAGAGCTCCCCAAGTTTTTCCGCGCGGTGGCCTCCGGGCGGTGCGACTTTGCCAACGGCTGCCGCCTCGTCTATCCCCTGAAACCAGAAGCGATGCCGCGCCTCAACCAGTGGGCCAATCGTTTTTTTGCCGCTCTCCTCTCCCACATTCTCGGCATCCGCATCAAAGATTCCCTCTGCGGCACCAAGGCCCTGTGGCGGGAGGACTATTGGCAGATTGCCAAGCTGCGGCAAGAATGGGGGGATTTTGACCCGTTTGGGGATTTCGACCTGTTGTTGGGGGCGGCCAAGCGCACCCTCAAGATCCTGGACATCCCGGTGCGCTACTTCCCCAGAACCTATGGGCGCTCCAACATCCAACATGTGCGGGACGGGCTGCGGCTGCTGCAGATCTGCGCTTTTGCCCTCAGCCGCTTCAAGGGATCCTGAGCCCTAACCCCTTCAACACGGTTTTGATCCAGACGGGCCGCTTCCCCATCCGGATCCCTGCCCAGCCTCCCAGAAGTTGTTACAATAGTTAG
The DNA here is from genome assembly GCF_047502605.1 of Synechococcus sp. RC10A2. Taxonomy (NCBI): domain Bacteria; kingdom Bacillati; phylum Cyanobacteriota; class Cyanophyceae; order Synechococcales; family Synechococcaceae; genus Synechococcus; species Synechococcus sp. RC10A2. The sequence continues at coordinate 9,003 of NZ_JANSHP010000048.1, read as the reverse complement.
CCATTGAAAAATGCATGGATCAGCCCTGAGAAAAACCGCCACAGGAAAAAGCAATGGGGGAATCCGTGTTGAGCAGGCTCGGCCAATGGATCTCAAGTACTCCCCTACGCTCCCTCGATCGAGCCTATGAAGCTGCCCTGCGCATCAAAGCCATCGAAGACCGCTACTTTCAGGGGGGATCCATCGGCAGCAACGGAAACCACGGCCAAAACACCAGCCGCTACTTTCAGATCCAATTGCGCCAGGAATTGCGTCAAATTGATCTTAGTTTAGCGGAGTTCAGGGCCAGTAGCGTTTTTTCTCGCCTGCCGGATCCCGAGCAAAATGGCAGCGGCCCTCCCTTCTCTTCCGACAAAGATCAGGCCAAAGAGGCCCCCGTCGGCCCTTCTGAAAACGACGGTAAAGACGCTGAAAATGGCCGGCAAAGTCGGGATCCCTCGATTTTGGAAAAGCTGGAGTTTATCGATCAGGTGACCTCGCGCTACAAGCGCCCCGCTGCTCAACCCAGGTCCACCTCCCCTCCGCCCAACTCTCAAGAGCAACCAGAGCCACTGACCTCAAGCCAGCCGGAGCCCTCCGATCCCTCCATCAAGACCAATCTTGCTAAGACAAACCTCGACAACAGCAATGCCCCGGTTGCCTCTAAAACGGCCCTCCTGCCTCGCTCCATCCTGCGTACGGCCAACCAGATCCGCCGTGAGCTGAGTTCGCAGGCAGAAGAAGAGCTGCTCCAGGAGTATCGCAGCCAACGCACGCGCACACTGGTGGCAGTTCGGTTTTTGTTGCTGCTGGCCATTTTGCCGCTGCTTGTCCAGATTTTCTCGAAACACTTCCTGTTCGGGCCGTTGGTGGATCGCTTTCAGCCGCGGGAGCCCACCATTCTGGCTCTGAGCTACGAATTTCAAGAAAAGGCTCTCTCCGAGTTTGAGTTTTTCAAGGAAAAAATAGAGTTTGAGCGGGCTTTACACCACCAATCTCCAGAGCTCGACCTGGAATCCGAAGACCAACTGTCCAAGAAGGCAGAGGAGTTGCTGCAAAAATACAGCCGTAAGAATTTGGAAGGCCTCAAGAACGTCCTTGCCGACGTGCTATCGCTGCTGGTGTTTGGCTGGCTGATCTTCATCGGGCGCGAGGAAATTGAAGTTCTCAAGTCTTTTTTGGATCGCCTGATCTATGGCCTCAGCGACAGTGCCAAGGCTTTCATTATTATTCTCTTCACAGATGTGTTCGTCGGCTACCACTCTCCCCATGGCTGGGAGGTGCTGCTGAGCAGCTTAGCTGCCCACCTGGGTCTGCCAGAAAACCGCAATTTTATCTACGGCTTTATTGCCACTTTTCCGGTTTTCCTCGATACACTCTTTAAGTACTGGATCTTCCGCTACTTGAACCGCGTATCGCCGTCGGCGGTGGCCACCTACCACGCCATGAACGATTGAGGGTTTGCAGTTGCCTTCATCGAGAATCCAGGCCGCTGCCGCCACCATCCACAACCTCAGGGGGAGTTCCCCTCACCCCCGGCCCCTCTCCCTCTGGGAGAAGGGAGCTGGGGATCGACCTAACGAGTTGTTTCGTTGCCCCTGGAAACAGCCCTAATTTGAGTTCCCTGAGTTAGCTGCGCACGCGCAAGGACTGGCGATGGCAAAACCCGCAGACCAACCAACGCTCCAGTTCGGCGGCAGGGGCGGGGCAGCCACAGGCAGGGCAAGGGAACAGGTTTTGCTGAGTTTGTCTCTGTTTCACCAGTCGGGCCCAACGTTCGAAAGCGGCTTTAGCATCGGCGGGAGACGGCCGTGAGCCGGAGCGGCGAGCGGTTGCAGGCTGCTTTTGGGCTGGGGTTGCAGATGAGATGGGGTAAAACTTGCCTACCAACTCCGCATCAGGGTGGGGAGCGGACGGGCTGGATCCCTCGTGCCAAGCGCCGGGGCTGAAGCGAATGTCGCTGAGAGGAGGGTGCAGGCGGCTGTTGAGTTTCCTGAGAATGAGCTGGCGCTGCAGAGTTAAGTTTTGCGCCCAGGACGGGGTAGAGGTGGCCACCTGTAGCACCTGGCGGCGCAGGTTGAGGGGATAGGTTTGCGCTGCTACCGCCTCTCCCACCACTTCCGGCCAGAGCTGTCTTAGGAGCTGCATTTGCTTCAGTTCAGCCCAACACGGATGGCTGCCAAAGCTACCCAGTGCCTCATCTAACCGTTGCAGCATGGTGTCGCTCAGGAAACGCCATTTTGGTCTTCCAACGATTTTGCCGCTTCGCTGAGGGCGGACTGAATGGAAGCGGCATCGGGCAGGGAACGGGATCCGCCGTTTTGACTGGGGGGAGCAAATCCTTCGAGGCTGCGAATGTGAATATCTTGCTGGGGGAAGGGGATGCGGATCCCACGCCGGCGAAACTCTGCTTCGATGGCAAAGTTCAGCTCGCTGATCAAGACAAATTGATCCTGGGGCCGGTTGATCCACACCAGCAGCTCAAAGTTGAGGGAAGAGGGGCCAAAAGACTTGAGCCACACCTGCGGGGCGGGGCTGCTCAGTACCCGCGGATTTTCCTTGGCGGCGCTGAGCAGGGCTTCGGTGACCAAGGTGGTATCGGAGCCGTAGGCCACGCCCACGGGAATGTGGATGCGACAGCGGGGATCCCGGTAGCTCCAGTTCACCACCTTCGACTCGGTGAAGCGGGAGTTGGGCACGATTACAAAGATGCGATCCAAAGTGCGCAGGACGGTGGCCCGCGGGCCAATGCGCTCCACGGTGCCGAGCAGGTTGTCCACTTCCACCAGATCCCCGACTTGGATGGGGCGCTCCAGCAGGATGGCGATGTAGCTGATGTAGTTGTTGGAGAGGTTTTGCAGACCAAAACCGATCCCCAAACCCACCGCCCCGGCAATCACCGCCAGGGATCCCAAATTGAGGCCACTGAAGGGCAAGACCAAGAGGATCCCGAACAGGGTGAGGATGTACTTGAAGATGGCCGTTGTAGACTCCTGGGTGCCCAGATCCAGTCCCAGCCGGCTCAGAAACCGCTGCTTAAAGCCAACGCTGACGTAGTGGGCAACGGTGAAGACCAAAGCGGCCAGCACAAAAAAGACCAGCAAGCTGGCGATGGAGACGCTGGAATTGGGCAGCGGTTGGGTGAGGACGCCCAGCGCCGTGGCCACCACGCGCCCCAAGCCCAGGTAAAAAGCGCGCTGAAAAGGCCGCAGGGCAGGTATAAAGCTGATGCCGCGATCCAGAGAGATGCCGGCAATGAGAATTGCTCCCAGGCCTCGCAGCAGCACCCCTGCGATGTCGATCCAGCTCCCCCAGGCCGGGTCGGCCTTGAGCTCCAACCAACTTTGCAGGCGGACGAGACTGCGGTCGAACAGCCGCCAGAGAAAGAACCCCACTGCCACGGTGGCCAGCCCGGCCAGGATGGTGAGCATCAGCACGCGCGGATCCTGCGCCCGCTGCAGATCCAGCCGATCCTGCCGGTACTCGGCAATGGCTTGCTCCAGCCGCCGCGCCCAAGTGTTGGCCACCAGACGCACGTCGTTGAGGCTCACCTGGCCCAGCGGCACCCTGCGCTCGGCGGCGGCGTCGGCATAGGTGACGGTAAACAGATACCGCTGGGTGGCCTCAAAGCGACCTCTTTCTCCCAGGCGGAGGACGTACTGGCCGTTGGCATCCTGGGCCACCCGTACCTCCGGCTCTGGCAACTGGCCTTCTTCCAAGAAGCGCTCAATGATTGCCCGCACGTTGTCGGCCCGCACATCGCTGGGGTATTCTGCCGTCTGCAGGCGAAACACCGGAATGTTCCCCACCAAGACTTCTGTGCCCTCTTGGCCGGTCAAGGGGATCCGCAGTGGGCTAGAGGTCGGGGAAGGGGATCCCTCAAGAGTTGGCGCTTCGGCAGGAGTGGGGTGGGAAAAGCCGGGATCCCGCAACTCGAGGGCTTGGGCCACCGGGATCCCAGCAGCCTTGGAGACCGGAGCGGGCAGGAGCCAGAGGCCAATCCCGGCTATCAGCCCCACCGCCAGGGCCGCTCCCTTCAGCAGGACAGAGTCTCGAATGGCTCGTTGGACCCGAACGCCCATTGTCTTGGGGATCCCTAGGATGCTGCTGTAAGCCTATGGTGGCATAAGCAAATCCCGATTTTGGCCGATCCAAGCGAGGACCTTAAGTGCTCTGATGGTGGCCCAAAAGGCGTTGGCGCAGCTTTTTAATTTGGTCTCGCAGTTGCGCAGCTTCTTCAAATTCCAGGTTTTTGGCCGCTGCTTTCATCTTCAGTTCCAGTTGGCCGATCAGCTCTGGAATCTCCGAAAGAGGGATTTCGTCTGCAACTGGAAAGGCTTTTTCCAGGTCTTGGCTGTTGAGTTTGCGGGAGATGGCCAAAAAAGACAGAATGGCGTTGCTGTTTTTCTTAATAATGGGCTTAGGAGTGATGTTGTGTTGGCGGTTGTATTGCAATTGAATCTCCCGGCGGCGCTGGGTTTCGGCGATGGCCCGGGCCATGCTGCCGGTCAGGGTGTCGGCGTACATCACCACCGTGCCACGGACATTGCGCGCTGCTCGCCCGATCATCTGAATCAGGGATCGCTCCGCCCGCAAAAATCCCTCTTTATCCGCGTCCAAAATGGCCACCAAGGAGACTTCCGGCAAATCCAACCCTTCCCGCAACAAATTGACCCCTACCAGTACGTCAAAAGCTCCTTCGCGAAAATCTTGTAAAATTTCGATCCGCTCAATTGAGCTGATCTCGGAATGCAAATAGCGAACCCGGATCCCGCGTTCTTGCAAGTATTCTGTGAGATCTTCGGCCATGCGTTTGGTGAGGGTGGTCACAATGACCCGTTCCGGGAGGCCCTGCTGCGAACGTTCCAATCGCAGGTAGATCTCTCCCAACAAATCCTCCACCTGCCCGGCTGTGGGGCGGACATGCACTTCCGGATCCACCACCCCGGTGGGCCGAATGACCTGTTCTATAACCCGACCGGTGCCCGGCACATAGAACTTCAGGGTTTTGCCGTTTTCCACCACCGTTTCAAATTGGGCTCCGCTTTGCTCCAGTTCCCAGTTGCCGGGCGTGGCGGAAACAAAGACGCATTGGTGGACTTTGGCCCAGAACTCCTCGGCTTTGAGAGGGCGGTTGTCGAGGGCGCTGGGCAGGCGAAACCCGTGATCCACCAGCACCTGCTTGCGGGCGCGATCCCCATTGTACATGCCGCGGATTTGCGGCACGGTGACGTGGGATTCGTCCACCACCAAGAGCCAATCGTTGGCCTTGAAATAGTCCACTAAACAAGCAGGCGGCTCCCCTTCCTTGCGCCCCGTCAGGTGCCGAGAGTAGTTTTCGATGCCGTTGCAATAGCCCACCTCCCGCAGCATTTCCAGGTCGTAGCGGGTGCGCTGTTCTAGCCGTTGGGCTTCCAGTAGCTTGCCTTGTTTGCGAAAGAAAGCCAGTTGCTCCTCCAGCTCCTGCTCAATGTTGAGGATCGCCTGCTGCAACTGGGCTTCTGGCGTTACAAAGTGGCGAGCCGGGTAGACTCTGAGGGCGCTGAGGCTGGTCAAAATCTCACCTGTAACCGGATCAATCAGGCGAATGGCCTCGATCTCATCGCCAAAAAATTCAATGCGGATCACCCGATCTTCATACGCCGGCACAATTTCCAGCACATCGCCCTTGACGCGAAATCGCCCCCGCGCCAGCTCCAGGTCGTTGCGCTCGTACTGAATGCCGGCCAGATCCCGCAAGACCTCCCGCTGGTTGATCTCCTGGCCGACTTGGAAGGGGATGGAAGCCTTCAGGTATTCCTCCGGCATGCCCAAGCCGTAGATGCAGCTTACCGAGGCCACCACGATGACATCTCGCCGTTCAAATAGAGAGCGGGTAGCGGAGTGCCGCAACATGTCGATCTCATCGTTGATGGAAGAAGACTTGGCGATGTAAGTATCGGTGCTGGGCACATAGGCTTCCGGTTGATAATAGTCGTAATAGCTGATGAAATATTCGACGGCATTGTAGGGAAAAAGCTCTCGCAGCTCGTTACACAGTTGGGCGGCCAAGGTTTTGTTGGGAGCCATCACCAAGGTGGGCCTGCCGACTTGCTGGATAGTATGGGCAATGGTAAACGTTTTGCCGGTTCCGGTTGCCCCCAGCAGGGTTTGAAAGCGATGGCCCTCTAAAATCGACTTCACCAAGCCGGCAATCGCCTTGGGTTGATCCCCCGTGGGCTGATAGGAAGAAACCAGTTGAAACTCCGACATAAGTCTATCCGTTGATCTTTTGAGGATCCATGGTTGAGTGTTCTGGTTAAGACTTTTAATTTAGACAACTGGGCAGTTACAGCCTGCTTGGCCAGAACCTATATCGTCCCATAAGCTAAAACCTTTGTCAGTGGAGTTTCCGTCGGTGCGCTGGATCTCCTGACGAAAGAGCAAGCTGTAGTTGAATTCGGCGGCTACACCTCACAGGCTGTAAATTTGTCCATCGATTAGCAGATGGGTAATGCCTTTCTTCTGCAATTGTGGGCGTACAATCTCCAGAATGTATCCGGGAAATTGGATGACCCGGTAGGGCGGATAGGTGTTGCTGCCACGACGGCTCATCTCGGAAAAGCGCCGAGCCACCTTGTGGTTGTCGAAAATGGGCAGCGTATTGGCGTTTTCGATCCCCTCTACGGGCAGGGATCCCAGCCCCAGAAATTCCTTGAGGGGGCGGGTGGTCAGCTCTTGGTAGCGATCCACCACAACATAACAGGTCTCAGGCAGGTCGAGCTTCTCTAGGGGGAGTACTTGGATGTGATGGACGGGATCCGCCAAGGGATCTTCTGAGGGCACCGCTGCCGCGTCGTCTAAAAAATCGTCGGCATCCTCTTCTTCGTCGTCATCGTCTTCTTCGTCTTCCAGGTCGTTGTCCTCGTCGTCTTCTAGGTCTTCTTGAAGCTCGGCTACGAGCTGGGCCGGCAATTCTTCGGGGGCCAGTTCTGCCACCGTGGCCGTCCTGTCCTCAGGGATCCGCTCCCCTTCGCTGACATCGCTGAGATCGGAGGCGTCGGCAGCCCCCTGTGGGGGCAAGACCTGTTGCCCCTCCATGCCGTCCAGGGGAAGGGTGGGTTCCTCGCCCGTGTCTTTGCGGCGAGCTGCTGAGCGTTTGAGCTGGATCAGCCGCTGGTACTCGTCGGCAGCGATGTTTTCCTTGAGGACACGGGTGATGGTGGTAACGCTTACCCGAAATTGCTCGGCCAATTCGGCGGCAGTGGCTGCCGAGCCGCGGTAGGTGCTAACAATTTGCTGTTGTTCTTGTTCTGAAAGTTTGCTGCGGCCCATCGCGGTTATCCCATCCCAAAACTTGGACTCATGGGCAGGCGGCGGTTGCCCGACACAGCCGGTTGAGGCCGGCGGCCAGCGCTTCCCGCTCTAGTTCCTTGCCGATGAAGACAATTTTTGACCAACGCGGCTCATCGGGATCCCACTCCCGCTCCAAGAAGAGGGTCTGTCGTCGGCCCACCTGATGAAAGATAACCCGCTGCGGCTCGTCCGCAACCCACAGCACCCCCTTGGCGCGAAAAATCGTCTCCGGCAGATCCTGCAGCCAATCGCGGAAGGCCGCCAGATCCAGCGGTTGCTGCAGTTGAAAGCTCAGAGATTGGATCCCGTCTTCTTCCAGATGGTGACTGGGGTGAGCGTGACCTTCAGCCTCGGCAGCGGAGAGCTTGGGATCCCACAGCTCTGGGCGAAAGGCGTGCACATCCAAAATGCGGGCCAGGGGCACCTGGGCGTGGGTGGTGGGCAGACAGGGAGCGTCGGGGTTGTAGCGACGCAGATCTAACAGGATCTTCTCTTGTTCGGCTGGGGTGATCAAATCTACCTTGTTCAGGAGCAAGATGTCGGCGCTGCTGATCTGGTGGGCGGTAGTTTGGGACCGCTGGAAGTTGCGCCAGTACTCGGCCCCATCCACCAGGGTCACCATCCCATCCAGGCGCAGCTCCTCGTGGAAGGTTCTCTGTACAAACAGCTCGGCCACCTGCCTGGGATCCGCCACGCCGCTGGTCTCCACCACCAGGTAGTCCAACGCCTGGGCATGCTGAAGCAGCTCGCGAGCCGCCCGTTCGAGATCCTCCCGCACCGTGCAGCAGAGACAGCCGTTGCTGAGCTGCATCAGCCCTCCTTGGGGCATGTTGACCAGTTCGCCATCGATGGAGATCTCGCCAAACTCGTTGAGGATAACCCCGATGCGCAGCCCGTGTTCCTCCTGCAAGATGCGCTTGAGCAGCGTGGTTTTACCACTGCCCAAAAAGCCCGTCAAAATTGTAACCGGAAGCTGAGCTTTCATACATTCATTACATATCAATCACTCAAGACTCAATCGACAAGCGGCCAACAAACCCTTTTCTCAGGTTCTCTGGAGGCTCTACTAGCTTAGCTCCAGGGCCAGTTTTCCAGGATCTGGACTGAATGGCGGCGCTGCTGGGATCCCTAAGCCAGCAGGTTCGGGTGGACGAGGTGGGCATGCAATCCACCTACCCCGTCTGGGTGGGCTGCGCCGGCAGATCCGCTGGGCCGATGTCGAGCGCCTTGACCTCGCTCCACCAGCCAGGGGGGCCTGTTGACACTCCCACCGTCTAAAGGCGGGGGATTCTTACGCAGTCCACAAAAGAACCCGCAACGGCGTTGTCAAAGCGCCTCTAGACAGTTCCTTAACGCAAAGCCCCAAGGTTCTGCTGACTTTCTTAAGCAGGTTGGCGGCAGCATTTGCCTCAGCCCAGAGGGTCTCCACCCGTCGGGTTTTTCACCATAACTAGGTAGCTCATCTCCATCTAGGAAGCTTGCCTGCGAGCTGTACGCCTCCTCTACCTCAATAAACTCCATGCCATAATGCTGACATAATTGCGCAATACGCTCCTTGAACCGACCTGTTGGAATGAAAACAAAGTTTTGGTTAAAACCGCATTCTTGTTTTTGTTCTTTGTTCCAACCTAAGTAAGCGATAGTGCGAGAGGAAAGTCAACGGTACAATCACTACAACCATGGTGTGGG
>NZ_JANSHP010000047.1:0-12391 GCF_047502605.1 Synechococcus sp. RC10A2 | reverse complement strand
CAAATCCAGAGCGGTGGGGCGTCCCGTTCTTCAAGCTCAGGAAATGTCCTGCTATCGGGCAGGAGTCACTGGGAAGCCTGCACTCTATGCGTCAGCATGGGTGCGGGAGTACGTCACGGAGAAAAGCAGGCCATGATGCGCATTTCTATTCAGCCGGAGAGCGGGATCCCTGGCTCAGTCCAGCTCTTCAACTTGCTCTGTTTTGGCATTGCCTGCGGGCAATTTCCTCCCGGCTGTCGCCTGCCCAGCACCCGTCAGTTGGCCATGCAGACGGGCCTGCATCGCAACACCATCCACAAGGTTTACCACCAACTGGAGGCCATGGGCCTGGTGGAAACTCGCGCCGCCTCCGGCATTTACGTGAGCGGCACTGCTCGCCAGGCGGTTAACCGTTCTCGCGGTCTCAGCAAGAACCTGGATCGATCCAAACAGGCGCTGGAGCAGGTGCGTCAGGGCATCGATCAGCTTCAGCAGCAAGGCTTTTCTCTGGAGCAGGTGCGGGATCTGCTGCTGGCCGAGATCGACTGGCGGCTGCGCTGCAGTGCTCAGGTGCTGGTGTGCGTGCCCCGCCGAGACTTGGGCACAGGACAACTCATGGCTCAACAAATCCAACAGACTTTGGGCATCCGGGTCCAGTTGGTGCTGTTGGAAGACCTGGCCGCCGTGCTGGATCAGATCCATTCCGGCACTGTGGTGACGCTGCACTATTTTCTCAGCGCTGTCGAGGCCATTGCCCAGCCGCGGGGGGCCCGTGTGCTCCCGGTGGAGGTGTCGGATTACGCCCGCGAAATTGCCCTGATCCGCCAATTGCCTTCCCACGCTTGTCTGGGGCTGGTGAGCATCAGCACTGCCCTACTAGAAGTTGCCGAGGTGATCGTCCAAAGCTTGCGAGCAGACCTGCTGGTGCTGACAGCGGTGATTTCCGATACGGAACGGGTGGGATCCCTGATTCGCCGCGCCCACACCCTCATCTGCGACGAGGCCAGCTACTCTACCCTGCGCGCTCTGGTGCGCCAAGCCCGATCCGACCTGATCCGCACGCCCAACCTGGTCTGTGCTTCCCCTCACATCGGAGAAGCAGCCATGGCCAAGCTGCAACAGGAATTGGGCGGGATCCCATGAGCAGCAAGGGCGAGAAAACTCCTTTTGTTGCAAGCAAGCCATTTCGCGGATGACGGGCTGTGCAATGTCGTGCTTAAGTGGAAATACGGTAAAAAACCATCCTGATTTGATTCATCACTAATCAGTCTTTACACGTATGGTGATCCTCGACTACGCCTCCGCCGACCACGACCATGTGGCGGTGACAAAGGAAGGGTTTTGGGAGGCCATCCGCTTTCAGGATTATTTCTACGCTTTTAACCGCAGCTTTGCTCGGCTGCAGGACGCTATCGCCAGTTGCCGCCGCGAGATGGATCGCGGCTCCTTGATCAGCATTGTGGTGGTGCGCCCTCCTAGGTTTGAGGTGTGGTCGCGGGTGGGATCGGAAGTGCCGGTTTTGCCGAAGCAACTGTTGCAGGGGGGTTCTTCTCAGCCAGCGGCACCGTCTCCCTCCCCCCGCAGGCGAGTCTTCTGGCGCTTCTGGGAGCGAGCTGCTGAGGTCTCTAGGGTCGATGCCGAGCTGCCTTCAGCGCGATCCCTCTTCTACCGGGGCGCTCGGCCTTACAACGCTCTACAGGCCTAAGCCGGAGTAGAGTTGCGGCTCGGATTTCCCGCTGAGGGGGCAGGAGGGCTTCAAGTGCAAATTCACGTCCTCCTCTTCCAGCAGTAGGGGCACCCGCTCGGCCACTTCCAGGCCAAATCCCTTCAGGCCGCTGATGTGGCGAGAGGTATTGCTGATCAGGCGCATCTTCCGCACCCCCACATCGCGTAGGATCTGGGCGCCAATGCCGTAATCCCGCAGATCCATCGCTGCTGGCGGCGCAGTTTCAGCTAGCCCCAGATCTTGGCGAGCATAGGACTTGATTTGCTCGATAAGGCTGAGCTCTTGCCGGCGCAGGTACACCAGCACCCCCTGGCCCTGGTGGTCGATCATCTTCAGGGCGGCGGTCAATTGGCGGCGACAGTCGCAGCGCAGGGATCCCAGCGCATCCCCCAGGGGGCATTCCACATGCACCCGCACCAGGACGGGCTTGGCGGCAAATTGGGTCGGATCCCCCTTCACCAGCGCCAGGTGTTCTACCTGGTTAAGGGTGTCGCGGTAGCCGTAGACCTGAAACTGGCCAAACTCCGTCGGCAAAGTGGCGATAGCCCCCCGGTGCACCAGCCGTTCGGTGCGCAGGCGGTACTCGATCAGATGGGCGATGGTGATAATTTTCAAATTGTGCTGACGGGCAAATTCGATCAACTGGGGCAGGCGGGCCATCGAGCCATCCGGGTTTTGGATCTCGCAGATCACCCCTGCCGGGTACAGCCCGGCCAACATGGCCAGATCCACCGCCGCTTCCGTGTGGCCGGCCCGTTTGAGCACCCCGCCCTCCCGCGCCCGCAGCGGAAAGACATGCCCAGGGCGGCGCAGATCTTCCGGTCGGGTATGGGGATGGATGGCCGCCTGGATGGTGCGAGCGCGGTCGGCAGCGGAAATGCCTGTAGAAACCCCTAACTCTGGCCCGGCATCAATGCTGACGGTAAAAGCTGTCTGGTTGCTGTCGGTGTTTTGCCCCACCATCAGCGGGATCTTCAGCTCGTCGAGGCGGGATCCCTGCATGGCCAGACAGATAAGGCCCCGCCCATAGGTGGCCATGAAGTTGATCACCTCTGGCGTGGCAAACTGGGCAGCACAGATCAGATCCCCTTCATTTTCCCGGTTTTCGTCATCGACCACGATGACCATGCGACCACACTTGAGGTCCTCCAGGGCTTCGGGGATGGAGTGAAAGATGGTTTCTGTCTCTGCCGGCAAAGTGGCACTCATGGAAAAGGGGAGGCGAAAAAGGGAGAGGAACCCTCGACGATCTATGCTAGAGCAGGACAAAGGGCAGGAGAGAAGCCGAAACAGACAGCCGCCCTTGACCGCACTGCTACTGGGCTGGCTTCCGCGCAGCGGCAGGCCGCTTGTGCCTTCAACTGCAGGGCAAGGGACAGCCAGGGCTTTGAACTAGTACTTGGGAATGGAGGGATCGTAAGCCTCAGCCCAGGCCAGGATCCCCCCGCGCAGGTTTTTCCCTTGGATCCCGGCTGCTTGCAGAATCTTCAAGGCCTTGGCCGAGCGCACCCCGCTCTTGCAGTGGACGATTAGCTCCGAGCCGTTGAGGAGTTTTCGCACCTGCTCCACCCCATCGCCGTTTTCGATTTGCGGCAACGGGATCAGGTGAGCGCCAGGGATCCGGCCGATCTCCCACTCGTTGGGGTTGCGCACATCGACCAACACAAAGTCTTGGCCAGCATCCATCCGCGCCTTCAGCTCAGCCACGCTGATCTCGGGGATCTCCGCTTGGCTGGCTTGTTCTGTGGCTTGCGGGATCCCACAGAACTGCTCGTAGTCGATGAGCTGGGTGATGGGGGGAGTGGCGGGGTTTTTGCGCAGCTTCAGCTCGCGGAAGCTCATTTTTAGAGCATCGTAAAGCAGCAGCCGCCCGCTCAGGGTCGTGCCGATGCCCAGCAGGATTTTCACCGTCTCGGTGGCCTGGATCAGGCCGATGATGCCGGGCAGGATCCCCAGCACGCCCCCCTCGGCACAGGAGGGAACCAGCCCCGGTGGCGGTGGCTCGGGGTAGAGATCGCGGTAGTTGGGCCCATCCTCGTAGTTGAAAACCGTCGCCTGCCCCTCGAAGCGGAAGATCGAGCCGTAGACATTGGGCTTGCCCGTCAGCACACAGGCATCGTTGACCAGGTAGCGGGTGGGGAAGTTGTCGGTGCCATCCACGATCACGTCGTAGTTGGCAAACAGCTCCAGGGCATTGTGGGCCTTCAGAGCGGTGTTGTAAACGTCCACCTGGCAATAGGGGTTGATCTCCAGGATGCGGTTTTTGGCCGATTCCACCTTGGGCTTGCCCACCCAGGAGGTGCCGTGGATCACCTGCCGCTGCAGGTTCGACACATCCACCACATCGAAATCGACGATGCCGATCCGCCCCACACCGGCTGCCGCCAAATACAGCAACAGGGGCGAGCCCAGCCCGCCGGTGCCAATGCACAGCACCTTGCCCGCTTTCAGCCGCTTCTGCCCTTCCAGGCCCACCTCTGGCAGGATAAGGTGGCGAGAAAAGCGCTCCATCTCCTCGCGGGAGAGGCTGACTTGGCTGGTGTCCAGGTTCAACATGGTCAACGCCCTCCGGCAATAGCAGGAACGATGCTGATGACGGCTTGTTCTCCCACCGGCGTGTTGTCGCCTTGGGCCAACGTGCGCACGTCCTCGTCATTGAGGTAAACGTTGACGAAATTGCGCAACTTGCCGTCTTCTGTGTAGAGGTGGCGCTTTAGCTCGCCATAGCGGGCGATCAGGTTGCTCATCACTTCGCCGACATTGCTGCCCTCGATCTCGACAGCTTCCAGGTTGTCGGTGTAGGGGCGCAGGGGAGAGGGGATCAGAACTTTGGTTGCCATGGGAGTTCGGGGAGAGATCTTGGGTATCTACTGGAGACTTTTGAGGATCCAGAGGATCTGGGCTGACCTATCCGTTTGTCGATCTTGTTGGGGCTGTCTACTGACTTTGAGGATTCAGCTATGTTACAGACAAGGTTCAGCACTAGACTACCGCTTTTTCCGGTGGTACCCATCCCAGCTTTCAAGGATCCCAACTGAACTTAGCCGTGAACTTCAGCCTCAAACAGCGGCAAAGCCCAAACGACTCTAGCTTGCCAAAGCCGGGAGCGGGGGGATGCGAATGTCTTCCAGCATCTGCATCGGCTCCCGTTGGGGCTGCTCCTGCTCATCCAAAACCCAGCTCACCACCTCTTCTGCCTTGCCCTCGCGCACGCTGACGATCACACAGGAAAAGCCCCAAGGAAAAGCATGCTGCCGATCAAACTCGGAGGGAATGGCCGCATGGTTGGGGTGGGAATGATAGGTGCCCAGGATCCCCAGCCCTTTGCGCACCGCGTGGTCGTTGGCCCGCTTGAAATCCGCCGGATCGATCAAAAAGCGGCGGCGGCTGGATTCCCCGTCTGCCAGAGGGTTTTCCGCTTGATCCCAGGTGTTGGTCACCGACCAAAGCTCGTGGATGATCTTGTCGGATCCCCGGATTTCCCCAATTAAAATGCCGCAGCTCTCGTGGGGAAAGGCTTGTTCGCCGTGCTGGCGGATGCTGTGAAGGTGGTCTGCCGAGAGGTAGAGGGCCATGAATCTCGCCTTTGCCGATGGAGTTACCGTTCTTTTATTCTGGCACAAGTTGGCCGGGGATCCCTCAACTTAGCTACAGCGGATGCCATTGGGGCGCAACGGGCAGGCCGTTCCGCAGAGGCCGCCGCTGCTGAAAATGTTCGGCCACCAGTGTGGCGCGGTCAGACCCGTCCATCGAGTGAACCCAGAGGTGGCTCTGGCTTTGGAGGGGTGACGGGGGCATAGTGGGGGCAACCCTGGCACGGCCCTTGGGGATGGACGGCACAGCGCAACCAGGCCGAGTGGGCACTGAAAACACAAGAGGGATCCCCCAGGGGTGGGCCAAATTCGCCGGCCCGTTGACGGCGCAGCAGCACCACTTGCCGTCGCCAATCTTGCAAAAATCGGCTGTAGGCGCGTTCCCGCCAGCGACGCTTGGCCGCATGTTCCGAGACGTAGGCAGTGAGGTTATCCAACATGAAGCAGTCACCCAGAGAGTAAGGCCAACAGGCTGGGGGTCGCGTTGGATCAGCCTAGATCCTCAGGATGGCACACTCTGGTAGGAGAGGGAAAAATTGCAGAAGAATTGCAAACGCTCCCTATCTTACTTGGGATGAAGAACCGCTTTGCCAACCGGAGGGCAGAGCGGCAGCATGGGCAAGGTGATTGGCTTTGAGCCGAAAAACTAGCGGAGCAAGCTGCTGGCTAGTGGGCAGGGGGATAAGCCGCCTATGATGGTATAGTAGAGGCTGGCTCCGACTTATAGCGAAGTGGCAGCGAGCCTACGGGGAAAGAAGTAAGTCGCCAGGGGATCCCTGCAGGCTTGCTTTCGAGGCAGGAGTTGAGGTTGTGATGACGGATGCCTCTGGGTCAGAACGATTGAAGCGAACCAAGGATATTTCTGAGAGTACACCGCCTTCATCTCTTCCGGATCACCTGATCCGGGCTACGGCGGCGGAGGGCAAGATTCGGGTGGTGGGCTTGGTGTCCACCCAGGCAGTCCAGGAAGCGCGGGAGCGGCACAAGCTCTCCTATGTGGCGACAGTGGCGCTGGGGCGGGCTATGAGTGCAGCCCTGTTGCTGGCGGCCAACCTGAAGCGACGCCAGGCGCGGATCAACCTGCAACTGAAGGGAAATGGCCCCTTGGGCGGCATCTACGTAGATGCCGGCATGGACGGCACGGTACGCGGCTATGTGAGCAACCCTGCCATTGAACTTCCTCTCACCCCTGAGAGCAAGTTGGATGTGGGTCAGGCCGTTGGGCGTTACGGCTACCTCCATGTGCTGCGGGACTTGGGCTACGGCCAGCCTTACACCAGTGCTGTGGAACTGGTTTCGGGAGAGGTGGGAGATGATATCAGCTACTACCTCTCCTCCTCGGAGCGGATCCCTTCGGCAGTTCTTTTGGGGGTGAACCTCGATTCCCAGCGGGTGCGCGCCGCCGGTGGAGTGCTGATGCAGCTCATGCCGGGAGCGCCAGCCAGTCTGATCCCGGAGATGGAGGCCCGTTTGGCCAAAGTAGAGGAATTCAGCCCAATGCTGGCCTACGGCGGCGGTTTGCGGGAGCTGTTGCAAATTTGCCTGGGCGACTTGGATCTCAAGATCGCGCCGGAGGTGCGCACCATCCGCTTCTATTGCCAGTGCAATTCCGACCGGGTGAAGGGGGCACTGCGCATGTTGGGGCGGGACGAGCTCATCGACATGATCCGCACCGATAAGGGAGCAGAGGCGGTTTGCCAGTTCTGCAACGAGGTCTACCGCATCTCAGAGGATGAGCTGCGCTCGATTGTGGCGGAGATGTCGGCAAACCCATAGCACCCCGTGATGGCAGAATAATCGCCAGGTACGGGATCCCTGCTCTCCTATGTCCTCTGAGCCTGCTGCCCCTGAGCTCTCGGTTGTCATCCCCTGCAAAAATGAGGCGGACAACCTGGAACATTTGTTCGAGCGCCTGCGCCTAACCTTGGATCCGTTGGGGATCCCCTACGAGATCATCTGTGTCAACGACGGCAGCGAGGACGACACGCTGGAAAAGCTGATCGCTTTCCATCGTCAGGATCCCCGCATCAAGGTGGTGAACCTCTCCCGCGGTTTTGGCAAGGAAATTGCCCTCACCGCCGGCTTGGACTACGCTGCGGGCAGAGCCGTTGTGCCCATCGACGCCGACCTGCAGGATCCCCCGGAGTTGATCCCGGAGATGCTGCAGCAGTGGCGGCAGGGGTATCAGGTGGTGTATGCGGTGCGCCGCAGCCGCCGGGGAGAGAGCTGGCTCAAGCGCTTGACGGCCAACGGGTTTTATTGGGTCATCGACCAGCTCAGCCAGGTGCGGATCCCGCGCAATACCGGGGACTTTCGGCTATTGGATCGGCAGGTGGTGGACGCCATCAGGCAACTGCGGGAGCGCACCCGCTTTATGAAAGGGATCTTTGCCTGGGTGGGCTATCGTCAGGTGGCCATTTTTTACGACCGCGCCCCCCGTTTTCGCGGCAAAAGCCAGTGGAACTACTGGCGGTTGTGGAACCTGGCCATAGAAGGCATTACCTCTTTTAGCTCTTGGCCGTTGCGGGTGTGGAGCTATCTGGGCTTGGGGATTTCCGTGCTGGCTTTGCTGTACGGCCTTTTTCTGATCATCCGCACTTTGCTGTTTGGCTCTGATGTGCCCGGCTACGCCTCTTTGGCGGTGATGACCTTGTTTTTGGGCGGGATCCAGTTGATCAGCCTGGGCGTAATTGGAGAGTATCTGGGCCGCGTTTTTGAAGAGGTGAAAGGCCGGCCACTGTACCTAGTCCAAGGCGCCTTTGGGTTCGAGACCTCAGGACATTCGCCTTCTCCAGGATCCTATCCTGTTTGCAGCTCGGGCTCGCTGCCCACTCAAAAGCCGGGATGAAAAGCTCTTATGCTCTTATTCCCACCTCATTTTTCTGGGTTCTGCGTCCGGCATATTCTTGGTACTCGCGCACAAAGATCTCCTGCATCTCTTTCTGGGAAAGCTGGATTCCTTGGATTTCGGCGCGGGCGATGGCCTTCATCAGCTCAATATAGGCCAGGCCAAGGGAAAGGGTCAGGGTAGCGGCTGTGGTGGATTGGATGATGCCGCCTGCCAGGGATCCCACGCCGGGGATCAGCTTCAGCAGGTTCGAGACAATGGCCCGCCCGGTCACCACTGCGCCCCCAACGCCTGCCAAAGCCGCCATCAAAGAGTAATAAAAAGAAGGGGAAGCTTTGTAGCCGAAGATAAAGCTGATATTGGCAATCATGCCAATCTGAGCAGCCACCAACAGAGGGGCATCGGCAAAAGGAAGGGGGGTTGCCCCAATAAAGGCCGCGCTGGCCACATAGCCCGATACATACTTAAAAGCAGCATCGGCTTTGAGATCTACCCGCAGCAATTGCTGGCGGATAAAGGCAAGGCGAGCCACTTCCGGCAGCAGCTCCAAGGTGCAGCCGATCAGATGCTCCAGCCCGTGGGCGGGGATGGTGAGTTGCCGGTTAATGACCTTGTCCTTAGCCAAAAGAGGAACAATGTAGCGAACAGGGAGATTTTGGCGCTGCAAATACTGGAAAAACTCGCTCTCTTCCGGATTGGGGTATTCCAGGCATTGAGTTAAAACCAAGATGACCGGCACATCTTTGAGTTCCAGTTCCCTCAGCCACCTGCGCTCGGTTTCCTCCAGCCGCTTCAGCTCGTGGTGGATGCAATACCAAACAATGTGAATGTGATGTTCAGGATCCTTGAGGCGCAGCTCGTCGATTAGTTGGGCCACCTCGAGGCGGATCTGAGTATTCTGCTCGCCGGCCAACTCCATGCCAGGCGTATCGTAGATGGTGATCGGGCAACCTTGCTTGGAATATTGGCGAATGTGGCGGGTGACGGGGCTGCCGACGCCGGTGCGGGCCAGCTCATCTTTAAACACCGCGTTGACCAAAGTGCTCTTGCCCACCCCGCTTTTGCCGATCACCAGGACGTTGCAATGGCCCATTTCGGCCTCCGCTTCCAGCAGGCTCTGTTTGAACAGGTGGCGTTTGAACAGGTGGCCGGCCGAATCTTCTAGATCTCCCTGTTGCCCCCGAGCTCGCGCAACCGTTTGATGGGTTAGGCGAATCAGTTTTTCTATCCAGGAGCGGCTTTCCGGCTCCGTTTGAGACATGCTCCATCCCCAAGTACGGGATCAACTGGGCTAACGCTCCCAGTCTAGTGTAAATCGCGAAGGGATGCGACTCCTCCCTGACCGGCCCACCGGTTCTGCTACAACCAGCACTTTATTGAGAGCTGTTCACAAGAAGCGCCGAGTTGGACTATGCTGGGGTGGGGACAGCCCCAAGATCTCCTGGATCGACTCAATTAAGTAGACTGGGTAGATAGCTGTGTCCTCTTTACCTTGGAGAACCTTGCCCTATGTCTGAAACCGCAACCTTGCGCCAGGCCTTCAACAGCGTGCGCAACAACCCTGTCTCCCTCGGCCTGGAGGTGACCCAGCCGATCTGCGAGGGGATGAACGCCCTTCTGGCCAGCTTCCAAGGGTTGTACTTGCAATACCAGAAGCATCACTTCGTAGTGGAGGGCACCGAGTTCTACCCGCTGCACCAGTTATTCAAGGATCACTACGAGCAGGTGAGGGAACATGTTCACGACCTGGGAGAACGCCTTGAAGGTCTAGGGGGTGTGCCGGTAGCCACCTTTGCCACCTTGGCTCGCCTCTGCTGCTTTACCCCTGAGCCGGATGGCGCTTTTGAGGCGCGGCAAATGCTGAAGAACGATCTGGCCGCGGAGCAGGCCATCATTGATCTGCTGCGGCGTCAGGCCGCTCAAGCGGAAAGCCTAGGGGATCGCGCCACCCGCTACCTCTACGAGCAGATCTTGCTGAAGACGGAAGACCGGGCCTTCCACCTCAGCCACTTCCTGGCCAACGACAGCCTGGTGTTTGGCTTGATGGACGGCAGAGCCTAGTCGGGATCCAGGGCAGGCCCGTCAGGTCGGCGAGCCTGCTACCCTCTCTGCGCTGGCTTTTGTTTTTCTTGTAAGCATTGATTGAGAATTACTCTCCCTAGTAGCTTTCCAGGTCTACTCTTATTGATGAGGCGTTGCTTCTGGCCATGAACTTTGTATCTTCTGGGAGCGGCTATTGTTTGCAGATCCCCTTGGGGGAGCGCTGGCGCATTGGGCGGCGGCTGGTGGAGTTGGGGATCCCAGCGGTTTGTACGGGAGAGGGTCATTTGCAGGTGCAGGTGGACACGCCTTTGGCTCTGGTGCAGGTGCGCAGCGTGATCCGCCAATACACGGCGCGGCGGCGGGAGTTATTGGACAGCCTAGAGATATGTTGGCAGCTCAACGCTGGGGGACAAGATGAGCAAGTTGGCTAAGCAAAGGATCCCGTTTGAGGCAGAGGGCCAGTTCCTGGGATTTCTTCCCGATAAGGATGGCAAGCTCAAGTACTTGCGCTGGCAGGCCGGGGCAGAAGTGTTTGCTGGCAAGATCCCCAAGCCGCTGCGTTCTGAGCTCTACCGCAGCCTCAAACCCGGAGATAGGCTTCAGATCGCCGGGGAGCGGGAGGTGGATCCATTCAAGGGGCGAGAGAAATGGGTGCTCTGCCGCGTGGTTCCTGTCCAGGCTTCCCCCAAGGCCGCTCCCGGAGCGGAGGAAGGGAGGAAAGGCGTTGTCTTGGTCTGTCAGAAGTCTGATTGCTGTCGGCGGGGGGCGATGGCGGTGATGCAGGCTCTGCAGGCCCACTTGGCGGCCTACCCGGAGACCATCCGGGTGCAGGGAGTGGGCTGCATGAAAGATTGCAAACGGGGGCCCAACGTGGTGTTCCTGCCCGACAAGGCTCGCTACAGCGGCGTTTCTCCGCAAGGGATCCCGGCTTTGTTGCAGCGGCACTTTCCGCTGGCAGACCCAGTTCCTTCTCCTTGAGCGGCAACGTCGCCTGCTGCTAAGGGATCTAATCCTGGACGCAGACAACCTGCTGGGTTTGGGCAGACCGCTCGGCGGCCTCGGCCACAGCTAGGGCGTGGAGCATCTTCTCCGGATCCACGTAGAGAGGGCTGCCGCAGCGCAGGTGAGCCAGCACCATGCGGGTATCTTGCTCAAACAGGCCGTGGCGAGATCCGGTCTCCAGGGGATGGGCGCTGCCAGGGCGCAACAGGGTCGCCTCTTCGCCGTTGATCAGCAGGCCCCCCCGCTGGCCATGGAACTCCAATAGGCGCTGGGAGCACCACAGGGAGTCCCCTTTGCCATAGGTCAACACCGCCAGCAGCCCACTGGCAAAACTTAGGTGGGCTGTGCAGTAGCAACTGCTGTAGCGGTGGGGCAAGTCTGGACCGTCGTAGCGCAGTTGACAGCTCACCCGCTCTACCTTTCCCAACAAGTCCACCAGGCGGTGGATGCGGGAGACAGCCCCTGTGAGGGGGAAGCCAAACTGGTCGGGCCGATAAGTCCAGCGGTCGGGGGCAGGGTGGGCGGCAGTGAGGGTAATGTAGCGAACGGCAAACAACTTGCCCAGCCCTGCCAGCTCCCGTCTCAGCAACTGGTGAACGCCGCTGAGGAGCTCTATGTGCTCTACGTGCAACAGCAACTGCCGTTCCGCTGCCAATTGCACCAGGGAGCGAGCTTCGGCAACGCTCAGGGCCAGGGGATATTCCACAACGGTGTGGATCCCGGCCTCCAGGGCGGCACGGGCGATGGCCGCATGATCCCGATTGATGGTGCTAACAAACACCAAATCCAGCGGCTGCTCGCAGAACAGGGAAGACCAGTCGGAATAGGCCGCCGCCCCAAACTCGGCGGCAAAAGCAGCACTTCGCTCAGGGGTTCGGCCAGCAACTGCCACAATCTGCACCTGCCCATCTTTGCGCAAGGCTTCTGCCCGTGAGCGAGCTGCATAGCCAGTGCCAATGATCCCCACCCGCAAGGCCTGTTTCCTTCCCCTGCTTGTCTCTTTCTGTAGCATTACACAAAAGGATAGCTTGGTAGCCCCGTACTTGGGTGCGAGGCGGAAAAGCCCTTGAGCCACTTTAGTTGCTTCTTTTAGTACAGAGCTTCTCCAGGAAAACGACCTACTGCGGTGCAAAACCCGCGCGGCAATACAGCCTTTTAATTTAAAATAGGGTACAGGTATTCAAGAGGAAGGAGAGAAAG
>NZ_JANSHP010000046.1:0-633 GCF_047502605.1 Synechococcus sp. RC10A2 | reverse complement strand
TGCATTGGCGCACCTTCCCCAATCCACAGCGCTTCTGGGCCAGTTGGCGGCACCTGGCCTTGGGGCACGCTGGCGGGCCAGGCGAGAGCTGGCGAGGGCTGCAGGAGCCCCTCACCTTCTTCCAACACACCGCCAGCGGCT
This sequence comes from Synechococcus sp. RC10A2, assembly GCF_047502605.1. Classification (NCBI taxonomy): domain Bacteria; kingdom Bacillati; phylum Cyanobacteriota; class Cyanophyceae; order Synechococcales; family Synechococcaceae; genus Synechococcus; species Synechococcus sp. RC10A2. Next base: position 492 of record NZ_JANSHP010000046.1, on the reverse strand, counting down.
ACCAATACACCGCCCGCCTCAACCAGGGGATCCTGCCAGATCCTGTCAGAGGCGAGGCCATCCGCTGGCTCTATCGCATTCAACTCTGCTCTGCCTACGGGATCCCGCCGCGGGCCACCATGGGAGCCTGGTCTTATCTGCCCATCTTCGAGCCGGGCTGGCAGATCCTGATGAGCCACGGCCTGGCCAGCGGCTGGGTGGAGTGGCGGGGCAGGCGCTTCGAATTCGAGCAGGCCCCCGCCTACGCCGAAAAAAACTGGGGACAAAGCTTCCCTCGCCGCTGGTTTTGGATCCAGTGCAACGCCTTTCCCAACCATTCCGGCCTCAGCCTCACCTGCGCCGGAGCCGAGCGGCAGGTGCTCACCCGCCCCGAAGAAGTCGCCCTGATCAGCCTGCACGGCGGGGGATCCCAGCCTTTTTTGGAGTGGCGGCCCGGCCAAGCTCGGCTAACCTGGCAGGTGGATCCCTGGGGATCCTGGCAGGTGCGCGGCG
>NZ_JANSHP010000045.1:0-12639 GCF_047502605.1 Synechococcus sp. RC10A2 | reverse complement strand
CAAGCTCGGCTAACCTGGCAGGTGGATCCCTGGGGATCCTGGCAGGTGCGCGGCGAAGACGCCCGTTGGTGCATCCAACTGGAAGGTCACACCCAGCGGCCTGGGCAAACCGTCTTCACCCCTGGCCCGGAAGGGATGCGGCGCAACTGCCGCGACACCCTGGCCGGCCATCTGCAGGTGCGGCTGTGGCAGCGCAACGGCCAGGTCTGGACGCAGGTGCTTGCGGCCAGCAGCTCCCAAGCCGGCCTCGAGGTGGGGGGAGAAGTTCCGCGATCCTGGCCAGGGCATTGTTGAACGTTGGCGGATATCTACACCCCCGTTGGACTTCCCAAAAAACGCTCTTGTGCTAGAATACCTAAGCCACATTGATAAGCTTCCATCTCTGGATAGGAGAGACGGGTCTTCAACCGTGGCTGTTTCGCTTTTCTTGCAGGTAGATAGCTTGCGCCTGTAGCTCAGTGGACTAGAGCACGTGGCTACGGACCACGGTGTCGGGAGTTCAAATCTCTCCAGGCGCGTCACGATCCCAGATGATTTTTCGTCTGGGGTATTTACCGTCCCTTAGTTGGCCTGAATCCTGTGTTAGGATTAGGCCTATCAAGTCCGCCTTGATGCAGGCGTAGGGAGCCCGAGGATCATGTTTGAACGCTTTACGGAAAAAGCCATCAAGGTGATCATGCTGGCCCAGGAGGAGGCCAGACGGTTGGGTCACAATTTCGTTGGCACCGAGCAAATCTTGTTGGGGTTAATCGGCGAGGGCACTGGGGTCGCCGCCAAAGTTCTCAAGTCCATGGGAGTGAACTTGAAGGACGCCCGCATTGAAGTCGAGAAAATTATTGGCCGGGGATCCGGCTTTGTGGCCGTCGAGATCCCTTTCACTCCCCGCGCCAAGCGAGTGCTGGAGCTCTCCTTAGAAGAAGCTCGCCAGCTCGGCCACAACTACATCGGCACTGAGCACCTGCTCCTGGGCCTGATCCGCGAAGGGGAAGGGGTAGCTGCTCGCGTCCTGGAAAACCTGGGGGTGGATCTGTCCAAGGTGCGCACCCAGGTGATCCGCATGTTGGGCGAGACCGCCGAAGTGACGGCAGGGGGTGGGTCTTCCAGCCGCACCAAGACGCCAACCCTGGACGAATTCGGCTCCAACCTCACCCAATTGGCCCAAGAGGGCAAGCTGGATCCCGTGGTGGGTCGGACGCGGGAGATCGAGCGCGTGATCCAGATCTTGGGCCGCCGCACCAAGAACAACCCCGTTCTTATCGGCGAGCCGGGCGTGGGCAAGACCGCCATCGCCGAAGGTCTGGCCCAGCGCATCGTGCAGGGGGACGTGCCCGACATCTTGGCCGACAAGCGGGTGGTCAGCCTGGATATCGGCCTGTTGGTGGCTGGCACCAAGTACCGCGGCGAGTTTGAGGAGCGCCTCAAGAAGATCATGGATGAGATCCGCAACGCCGGCAACATCATCCTGGTCATCGACGAGGTGCACACCCTCATTGGAGCCGGGGCTGCCGAAGGGGCCATCGATGCCGCCAACATCCTCAAGCCGGCTTTGGCCCGCGGCGAGCTGCAGTGCATCGGCGCCACCACGCTGGATGAGTACCGCAAGCACATCGAGCGGGATGCCGCCCTGGAGCGTCGCTTCCAGCCCATCATGGTGGGCGAGCCGAGCGTTTCAGAGACGATCGAGATCCTGTTTGGCCTGCGGGAGCGCTACGAGCAGCACCACAAGCTGAAGATCTCCGACGCGGCCTTGGAGGCAGCGGCCAAGCTGGCCGACCAATACATCTCTGACCGCTTCCTGCCGGACAAGGCCATCGACCTCATCGACGAGGCGGCTTCGCGGGTGCGCCTGATCAACTCGCAACTGCCGCCGGCGGCGCGGGAGCTGGATCAGGAGCTGCGGCGGGTGCTTAAGGAGAAGGATGCCGCGGTGCGGGCCCAAGACTTCGACAGGGCCGGCGAGCTGCGGGATCGGGAGATGGAGATCAAGCAGCAGATCCGCGCCATTGCGGCGGCCAAAAAAGCCGAGGAAAGCAGCCGCCAAGAGATGCCAGAGGTCACCGAAGAGGACATCGCCCAAGTGGTGAGCGCCTGGACGGGCGTGCCAGTGGCCAAGCTGACCGAGAGCGAGTCGGAGAAGCTGCTGCACATGGAGGAAACCCTGCACCAGCGCATCATCGGCCAAGATGAGGCGGTGCGGGCCATCTCGCGGGCCATTCGTCGGGCTCGCGTGGGGCTGAAAAACCCCAACCGTCCCATCGCCAGCTTCATCTTCTCCGGCCCAACAGGGGTAGGCAAAACCGAGCTGACCAAAGCCCTGGCGGCCTACTTCTTCGGCTCCGAGTCGGCTATGATCCGCCTCGACATGTCGGAGTACATGGAGCGGCACACGGTCAGCAAGCTGATCGGATCCCCGCCCGGATATGTCGGCTACAACGAGGGGGGGCAGCTTACGGAAGCGGTGCGGCGCCGTCCCTACACGGTGGTGCTCTTCGATGAGATCGAGAAGGCCCACCCGGACGTGTTCAACCTGCTGCTGCAGATCCTGGAGGACGGCCGCCTGACCGACGCCAAGGGCCGCACGGTGGACTTCAAAAACACCCTGATCGTGATGACCTCGAACATTGGCTCGAAGGTCATCGAGAAGGGTGGTGGCAGCCTCGGCTTCGAGTTCAACACCAACGACGAAGATGCGAACTACAACCGCATCCGCAACTTGGTGCACGAGGAGCTGAAGCAGTACTTCCGCCCCGAGTTCCTCAACCGGGTGGACGAGATCATCGTCTTCCGGCAACTGACCAAGGAGGAAGTGAAGCAGATCGCCGACATCCTGCTCAAGGAAGTGTTCGACCGCATGAAGGAGAAGAAGATTTACCTCACGGTCAGCGATCGCTTCAAGGATCTGCTGGTGGAGGAGGGCTACAACCCCAGCTATGGGGCACGTCCGCTGCGCCGTGCTATTCAGCGCCTGTTGGAAGACATCCTGGCAGAAGAGATCTTGACTGGCCACGTCAAAGAGGGATCAGAAGTCCTCATCGATGTGGACGAGGAGCGTAAGCCCAAGGTGCTGGTCACGGAGCCGGAGCGGGTGCTCTTGCCCCAGGGAGCGGAGTAAAGCTGCCGCCTCCCCTTCAGGTTCTGGTTCTTAGGAAGACAAGGGATCCGCTGCTGTTCTCGGATCCCTTGCTCTTGTCCTTCATCTGTGCTGTCGTTCTAGGAAGTTGTCTCTAGAGTCAAGGGATTGGCCGTAGGAGAACTTTGGCATGGTGCAATCGACCTACTACTATGGCGGCGCTCCGGTTCGGACTCCGCCTCCCGATTTGGCTTCGCTGCTGCTGCAAGAGCGCATTGTCTATCTGGGTCTGCCCCTGGCCGAGGAGGCGAATGCCAACGTCACCAAGCTGATTGTGGAACAATTGCTGTATTTGCAGTACGAGGATCGGGAAAAGCCGATCAAGATGTACATCAACTCGACGGGCACCTACAGCTACGACACGGCAGCTTTTGCCATTCTGGATACGATGAACTACATCAAGCCGCCGGTGCATACCATCTGCATTGGCAATGCCATTGGCATGGCGGCCATGCTGTTGGCGGCGGGCGCCAAGGGGTTCCGGGCCAGTTTGCCCAATGCCACGATCGTGCTGCATCAGCCGTATGGGGGCACCCGTGGACAGGCCAGCGATATTGAAATTCGCACCCGCGAGATCTTGACCTTGCGCAACATGATGCTGGAGGAATTATCTCGCAGCACGGGCCAGCCCATAGAGCGCATCAAGAAGGATACGGAGCGGCTGTTTTTCATGACTCCGGAAGAGGCCAAAGCCTACGGTCTTATCGATCAGGTGTTGACCAGCTCCAAAGCCCTGCCGAAGTTGGCAACAGCCAAAAGCTGAAGCAGAGGGATCCGTCGATGGTTCAGGTCCCTGTACAGCCTTTAACGGCGGAGGAGTACCTACGCCTCAAAAGCTGGCCTTATGAAGGACGGCTTGAACTTGAAGACGGGTATATTCGGGAAGTGCCAACTGAGGAGCGCATTAACACCCTCATTGAGCTGTTTCTGATTGCGGAATTGCTCAAGTTTTTGCCCGTCCAACGCCTGAGCTTGGGCCAAGTTGAGGTCGAAGTGCCCGCAGCCAAGGCTCGGTTTCGCAACCCAGATGTGATGGTTTTACATCCTGACCATGTGAGCTTGCTGGGGAACGGTCGCGGAACCCTTCGGCTGCCCATGCCCCCGCCGCTGCTGGTGGTGGAAGTGGTTTCTCCTGGAATAGACAATGAAAAACGTGATTATCAAGACAAGCGCAAAGACTATGCTGCCCGTGGGATCCTGGAATACTGGATTGTGGATCCCGCCAAGCAGTCGGTGTCGCGCTGGGTTGGCGGGGAATACGAAGACGAGGTTAAAACCGGCCCTGAACGCATTGTTTCCTCGGTTTTGCCCCAGCTAGATTTGAGCGCGCAAGACCTCTTGCAAGCGCATCGTTCTGTGTAGTGTTCTGTACTTTGCCAGGAGAAACTTATGCCGATTGGAGTGCCTCGCGTTCCCTACCGTCTGCCCGGTGAGCCCTACAGCCAGTGGATCAGCCTCGACGACCGCCTGTACCAAGAGCGGATCTTGTTTATCGGCGAGCCCATCGACGACAACCTGGCCAATACCATCGTGGGGGTGATGCTCTACCTCAACTCCCAGGATCCGCAAAAGGATATTGTGATGTACATCAACTCTCCTGGTGGCTCTGTAACGGCGGGCATGGCCATTTACGACACCATGAACCACGTCAAGCCCGACATTGTTACCGTTTGCGTGGGCCAAGCAGCCTCGATGGGGGCCTTCTTGCTGGCTGCCGGCACCAAGGGAAAACGCTTTGCCCTGCCCCACTCCCGCATCATGCTGCACCAGCCTTCCCTGGGGATGATCCAAGGTCAGGCCAGCGATATCGAAATTCGCGCCCGCGAAACTTTGCGGGTCAAGCGGCGTATGAATGAGCTCTTGGCGCAAATGACTGGCCAGCCGCTGGAGAAAATCGAGCGGGATGTGGAGCGGGATTTCTACCTCTCGGCTACGGAAGCCCAAGCCTACGGCATTGTAGACCGAGTGATCCAAGAGCGCTCGGAAGCAATGGCCGGCTAAGGGGGATTTTGGCTCGCTGCAAAAAGACGGCCTGGGCAAGATCCCGAGTAAGATTAGGGAGCTGAGGACTGGCTCGCTGTGGTTTGACCGTTTGACGGGCCTGGATTCCGGCAGGTGTGATGTTCCCCGGCTTATACGGTACTGGTTCTAGGGTGCCGGGAGAGGGGCTGAGGATCCCTGGGGTAGCTAGGATAAGGCGGAGTGGACCGAGAGATTTGCATCCGGTGAACCGAAAGCATTGGGTCAAAAGGAGCAGTGGATGGGCCAGTCTGCTGGTGTTCCTGCTGTATCCGCCGAATCAGGCCTTGGCTTTGCCCCCGGCTTCTGAAATCCCTGAGGAGGTGCTGCGGGCGCAGCCAGATTTGCAGGCTCGCTCTCCGGTCGATAATCAGCCCCTCACCGCTGGCGAAGCTCTGCAACTCCAGGCAGCCCTGGCAGCCCGGCCCGAAACCGGATCTGTTTCTCCAGAGGTGGAGCGGCTGATCTTTTTGCTCAAGCTGCGCAGGGGTTTCCGCGACCTGTTTCCTTTTTTGTTCCCATAGCCCTCCTAGCTAGCCCAACAGTTTTCCGAACCCTTAGGGGCGAGGGGGAAATACCACAGGGATCCTTTTCTGGTAGCGGTAAGGGCCGGCGCGGGATCCCCAAGTTTGTTGGCCGGTGGTGGCGTCGAAGCCGCGATCCCAGGTGATGAATTCCTGGGCTGTGAGGTCAAACTCGATGTGGATGTAGGTGCTGTCGCCGGGGTTGAGGCGGCAGCCACCGCCCGGCAGCATCTGGCCGTGGTAGCAGTCTGCGCGCTTTTCTACGAGGATGCGACAACCGGGCAAATGCTGCAAGTCAGACAGAGAAAGCTGCGCCAAGCGCTGCAGATCCTGAGAGGCACCTGCCCAAGCCGCTTGATCCCGCAACTTATAGTTCTCGATCCGCAAGGGATCCGCCAATACCTGCAGCACCCGGCTGCGGTAAAACCGGCCCGGCGTGTGCTCGTTAAATTGCTCGGTAAAAAAGCCGATTCCTTCTGAAAACAGGTGGGGAAGGCGCACGTACCAAAGGCTCACCGGTACAAACCACACCGGTTCTGCCATGGCTTGGGCGCGGTTGCTGTAGTAACCTTCCAGCCAATCGGCAAAAGTATTGAGGTCGGAATCGGAAGTTGCCGCAGCAGAAGCTGTCATATGCAAGAAGGAGGATCGCCTGTCTTCGGGATTTCTCGATCCTAGGGTTATTCTCACCCCCAACCCTGCTTCCGGAGGGAGAAGGTTGGGTGCCGAACCGGAGGGCTCAGTGTTGAGGAGCTTGCTCTGCTGAAGGCAATTTTTCTTCTACTATAGAAAGCTATGACAAAACTCACCCCCAGCTCCAGCTACAGCATTGCTCTACGTCTGCGCCTGCCCAACCAGCCAGGAGCGCTGGCCCGTGTTACCCAAGCTATTGCCGAGGTGGGAGGCAGCCTCAGCCAGATCGACCTCATCCACCAATCGGCAGCCGAAACGGTGCGGGAAATCTGCGTGGATGCCGTTAGCAGCGAGCATGCCGAGCAAATTCGCGCCGCTGTTGCCTCTTTGCCCAACGTAAAAGTGGAGCGGGTGGTGGATCGCACCTTTGAGCTGCACCGGGGGGGAAAGCTACAGGTGGTGGCCAAAAGCCGCCTGGAGAGCGCCGCCGATCTGGCCATGGCCTATACCCCGGGCGTGGGTCGGGTGGCGCTGGAAATTGCCGCCGATCCCAGCGCTGTGTATGAATACACCATCAAGGGCAATTGCGTTGGCATCGTAACCGATGGCAGCGCCGTGCTGGGCCTGGGGAATATCGGCCCGGAGGCGGCTCTGCCAGTGATGGAGGGAAAAGCAGCCCTGTTCAAACGCTTTGCTGATATCGATGCTTTCCCGCTCTGCCTGGCCACCCAGGAGGTGGGGGAAATTGTGGAGACGGTGGTGCGCCTGGCGCCGGGGTTTGGCGGCTTCAACCTGGAGGACATCAGCGCCCCCCGCTGCTTTGCCATCGAGTTGCAGCTCAAGGCCCGTCTCAACCTGCCGGTGTTCCACGACGATCAGCATGGCACCGCCATTGTGGTGCTGGCAGCGTTGTTGAATGCCTTGAAGGTGGTTAAAAAAAGCCTAGAGGAGGTGCGCATTGTCCTCAACGGGGCAGGAGCAGCCGGTATTGCGGTAACTCAACTGCTGCGACGGGCCGGGGCCAGACATATCCTGGTCTGCGACCGCCAAGGGATCCTCAGCCGCTCCCGCGCCGACCTCACCCCCGAGAAAGCTGCCGTTGCCGTTGAGGAGAGCGGATCCCTGGCAGAGGCTTTGGTGGGAGCAGATGTGTTCATCGGGGTGAGCGTGGCCAATGCTTTGACACCAGAGATGGTGGAGAAAATGGCGCCGGATCCCATTGTCTTTGCCTTGGCCAACCCGGTGCCAGAGATCCAGCCCGAGCTGGTGGCAGATCGAGTCGCCGTGATGGCCACCGGGCGCAGCGACTACCCCAACCAGATCAACAATGTGCTGGCCTTCCCAGGGGTGTTCCGCGGCGCTCTCGATTGCCGCGCCAAGCAGATCAACACTGAGATGTGCCTGGCTGCCGCCCAGGCCATTGCCAATTTGATCCCACCGGAAGATTTGGATCCCCAGTGGATCATTCCCTCGGTCTTCGATGGGCGGGTAGTTCCTCAGGTGGCTGCCGCCGTGATCCAAGCTGCCCGCCAAACAGGAGTGGCCGGGATCCCTTGAGGGTTCCCCCTGGCCAAAAGCGGGTGGAAGGCAGCAGGAGCCCCGCACTGTACCCCCCTCAATCCCCCCGCCCCCCTGCCCCCCGTATACGGGGGGTTGGGGGGGAAGGGGGGCGGTCGGAGCCGGGTAGTTTACGATTTGCTTTTGCGGAGATCCGCACTATCAAATTGCTCTATCCACAACTCCCAGCAATCGGCGCGCCGGTTGCAAAGTTGCTCAAGATATTTGCAATAAGATCTTTGGGCTCTGACAGAGTTAACCGGAGACTTGCTTGTTATTTTTGTTACAAGATCGGGGATCCTCTCTACCTAGAGTCGAGGAAGCCGGACTAAGTCCTGATAGGCTGGAGGAAAGTTTGGGATCCCTGCCATGTTCTACCTGCCGGTCTCGCTGCTGTTGTTTTTCATGCTGGTGTTGCTGCTGCCTTTCCTCTGGCTGGGGCTGGCAGTGGATGTGGTGGCGCTGGCGGTGGGAAAGCTGGGGTTCTCGCGGGAGGGAGCGCTGTTACTGCTGCTGGCCATCCTGGTGGGCAGCTCGGTCAATATTCCCCTCTATCGAGTGAAATGCGAGGTGACGCTGGTAGAAGACCTAGCTAGCTTGTGGATGCGGCAGTTTTGGGGGATCCCTTTGACCAAGCTTTCCCAGGAGACGGTGATTGCCTTAAACGTGGGCGGGGGGCTGATCCCGGTGCTCTTGGCCGTATACCAATTTGGGCGGGCCGATAGCGTGCTGATCCTGGCGGTAACGGCGCTGGTAACCTTGGTCAGCTACTATGCTTCCCACGTGGTGCCCGGGATCGGCATTCAGATGAATCCTCTAATTGCCCCAGCTACAGCAGCCTTGGCCGCCATGTTCTGGGCTGGAGATCAGGCGCCGGCGGTGGCCTTTGCTGGCGGGGTTTTGGGCACGGTGATCGGAGCGGATCTGCTGCACTTGCCGGAGGTGCTGCGGCGCAATTGCTCGGGCATTCTCAGCATTGGCGGGGCCGGGGTTTTCGATGGCATTGCTCTCTGTGGCCTGTTTGCCCTGTTGCTGAGCTAAACCAGCAAATAGGTGAGGGAAAGGGTAACAGCCTGGCCGGGATCCAGCCAGCGCAAGTCGGGATCCCCTTCGGGGGCACGCTGGGTCAACTCCTCGAGGAGAATTTGCGTCCATTCCAGCGGCCCATTGAGCAACAGCGGCGAACGGGCTACCCCCAGCTTGCGGGCCATGGTTTTGAGGGCTTCCAAGCTGGCCGACAAGGGGCGAGTGCTGGCCACAAACAGCAGCTCGGTCAGCCCCTGGGCATGGCAGGTGAGCAGATCGGGATTGACGGCAGAGCGCGAATTGCCAGCCATCTCAGGCAGAGGTGGCAAAGTCAGGCTGCTCTTGGCCTCCAGGCGCAGCGGCAGGGCAAAGTCCTCCTGGGGCATGGGGGCCAGCAGGTGCAGTTGCCCGCTGGAATCGACCATCAACAGGTACCCGAACAGATCCTGCTCGCCCTCGTTGCGCAGAGTGAGATAGAGGGGATCCCCGCGCATAAAGCGTGGCATGCCTGGCTCGCCAGGAGCAGCGGCCCCTTGGGCAAGCCGTGACCCCCGCAAGGGTTTGCCCTTGGTGGACAATTCCCCCACCACCGCCAGCGGCGAGATTGCCGCGTTGAGGGTAGCCCGCAGGCGCTTGGCCGCCAGCAGATGGGCCAGACGGGGCACCAGCCGCTGCACTGCCGTAGCGGCAGCTTCCCCAGCCGGCCCGCAGGAATTGAGCAGCAATTCTCGCCCCGGCCAAAAGAGGCTGTAGCTGTTGACTTCCAGGGGTTTGGGCAGAGCGTCCAATTGAAAGGCGGCGGCCATTTCGGGGGTGATGCGGCCCAGCAGGCAATCCACCTGGCGCTCGCGCGGGTTGGCCGTCTCCATCCAGCTGTAGCCGGCGATGGCGTTGGTCAGATCTACTTTTTCAACGCGGCCTAAGTTGTCTTCCAGACCCACCAAAAGCTTGAGGCTGCTGGAGAGGCTGCGCAACTGCTCCCGCACCAGCGTGCCCACGGGGGGAAATTGACCTTCCCCGTTGGCCGGCTGCACCTGTGCCAACAGGCCGCTGCGAGAACGAATCAGCAGCGGCACCGGCGAGGCGGTGGAAGGCTCGGCAGCAATGGGAACCAAAAGAGTACCTGGCTGCAAGCCGCAGAGTGCCGCCGGTGGGATCCCACCCAGCCACACCTGGGCCCGATTCCCCTTCACTTCCTGGATGGCGCCGCTGACTCCCACCTGAGGGGGGGTGAGGAAGTAGGGCGGGATGCGCCGAGCCGTTTCTTTGCCCTCCAGGATGGGGCGCTGACAAGCAAACAGGCCCAGCTCCCGCTGACCGGCCACTTGGTTGAAGGCTATCAGCAGGCGGGTGGCAGGTGTGGTCTCCCACAGGTACTGCGTCAACAGGTAGGTGAGTATCCCTGCATGAAATCCCGGCCAAGCGGCTTCTGCCGCCAAATCTTGGGGGGTGGTGGCGGCAATTAACAACCCCTTGGGCGGAGAGGGCCAAATCTGCTGCACTTCACCAGAAGGCAGGCGACCGGGAGCCACCGCCTCTGGGGAGGTAGAGGCTACTTCCTTGGGGACTTTCGGCGGGCGGGAGCGCAGTTGCAAGTTGCCCCGTACTGCGGGTGCAACATAGGTAAAGCCACAATCGAGTACGGTCGTGAGCTGGGCTGTGCCCAAGCTTTGCACAAGCTGGAAAAAGCGCTCCAGACCCATAGCCGCCGCTTCTTCAGGGCCAGCCAACAGCAGCGCCGGCTGCCAGCGCTCGGGCGAAGATCCCGCCCGCCATTGGCCGTAGCCGCTAAACTGCACCACTACCGTTTCAGCCGTCTGACTTGCACTTCCCAAGTGCTCGGCAAAGGCTGACTGGATCGCGCTTGAAGTGGCAGCTCCATCGGTGAGGATGAGAATGTCTGCCGGGTCAAAGCCAAAGCGATACCGCAGCAGCTCCCGCTGCAGCTCCACATCCGTGACACACCCCTGTAACGGGGATCCCTCGCCGGGGTAGCGGTTAATGCCTATCAAGAGAGCCAACTTGCGGGAGCTGGCCGCCAAAGCTTGCCCGTAGCGCTCAGCCTGACCCACCAACCAGCCGGGAGAGAGACCAAGGCCGGCAGCAACCAGGAGTAACTTTTGTAGAAAAGACCGCCTTTCCATGTCAACCCTGTGGGCTGCCTCGCTGGCGTAACAGCCACCCTGTTGGCGAACGAGCCACAGCTCAACTCTGCACCGGATCTGTTGCTGCCTATTTCAGGATATCCCCACCCCTCCAGCTTTTTCGAGGGATCGGGTGACAGTTTTTGGCGTTTCGTTTACATTCTTGGCGGGATCCCGCCTCAAGTCCTTTCCGTCTGGGGATACCGACGCCAAGGCCGCTTAGGAGTTCAGCTAGAAACGGCAGGAGGCCCGCCCTTTTCCTCCTGTACACGGGGGATACGGGAGCGTGTCAATCAACAGCCGCGCAGCAAAACAGAGCGTTGGCGGTCGAACAGTTGGGCGTTTTCTCAACTGAGGCAGTTTCTGCACTCCAAGGCGGTGGGGCCGGGGTCAAGGTTGTGGTGGTGCCGCCTGCCGACAGTTTGCAAACCGGCCACCGATGTTTATGGCTTGGCCAGCAGGAAGGGAAGCGTTTTCGTTGTGTGAACCCGGCCTGGGGCTGGGAAGGGGAGGCAGATTTTAACGGTGCCAATGTGATTGCGGTTTTGGGGGCTGCTGTAAGCCGGCCTGCCCCCCGTACACGGGGGGTGTGGGGGGCCCTTGGTTGGCTTGCCAACTGCAGGGCTACCCAAAGCCTGCACTCTATGTGTCAGCATGAGTGCGGGCAATTTACAAAATAGGGCAAGTGAGCCCCCCGTTCCGGCCAATGGCAGCGGAGGAAAGGGATCACGATGAACCCAGCCAAAACTAGACAGCACAGGCTGTAGTAGAGGTGAAAGCTCCCGATGGGATCCACCTGTTCCACTACCCCTCCTCCCAGGGATCCCAGCGCTAGAGCCAGGATATTGTTCAAAGCATGGGCCAGGATGGGTAAGCTCAAGGAGCGTGCTTTCAGGTAGAGCAGCCCCATCACCAGGCCAAACACCGTCAGCCCAAGTGGGTTAGGGTGCAGTAGGCCAAAGACCACGGAAGAAGCCAGCAGGCCTCTGTCAAGCCCCCACTTGAGGCTCCAGCGGTGGAGCAAAATGCCGCGAAACAGCCATTCCTCCGTTATGGGGGCCACCACTGCAATCGAGAGCCAGCGCAACCCCTGGTACACCTGCGGCCAGGCTGTCTCCCCCTCCTCTTCCCCCAGGGAGTCCAGCATCGACTCCGCCAGCTCCGGGAAAGACAGCGACACCCAGTAGAGCATCAGCAAAGTGGTGCCCATGGAGAGCACAACCAAAGCCGGCACTACCCGCAGCAGGGATCCCCAGGGAATCGCAGCTCGCCAGTTGCCCCACAGCCGCCTCATCTGCAAATGGGCTCGTCGCCCGCGCTGCCAGCTCCAGATACAAGTGAGCACAAACGTGACGCAATAGACAACGTAGGCCAGCACCGGATCGTCCGAGGGCAGAGGCAACAGCCTGGCCAAAGCGACAACCCCCAGACCCACCCCCCCGTTGATCGACAGGAAAGCCAGCAGCAGATAGCGGGCCTTCAGCGCTGAAAATCCGGCTGAACCCGGCTCGGCAGGCGGCAAGGCGGGGGATCTGGACATAAAAAAGTAAGAGGTACAGCCTTTTAATTTAAAATAGGGTACAGGTATTCAAGAGGAAGGAGAGAA
>NZ_JANSHP010000044.1:0-13299 GCF_047502605.1 Synechococcus sp. RC10A2 | reverse complement strand
AAAGCTCAGTAAATTCAGCAAAGTTCAGGGTTTTGGGGGTTAGAGGCATGCTCTTTCCCAAAAGACAAAGGGAATAGGAATCCAAGTTTCACTGCCGTTGAGAATGGGTCGGTTGCGCCGCTTGTATCTGGGTGCCACTTGAAATAGTAGGTATAGCATCTTTTTCGAGAGTTTGAAATAAAATACCGACTTTTGGGCCACTATTTTGTTTTGTCGACCAAGTTTAAGTTTGCCGATCAACATCAGGGTTTTGGCCGGAGCGCAGCCGTTCAATTTCTTCTCTTGCCCGCTGGATAGCGCCGCAGTTGTCTACTGCTGCCCAGGTGGAGGCCAGAAACAGTCCGGGTAGGGAAACCTCTCCCTCGTCGTCACTAAACAACACGCCAAGGAAGAAACACCAGCCCAGAAAAACCATCAAAGCTTTCCACCGCCGCGTGTAGAGGTAGGCTCCGAAGGCAAGCAGAATAGACAGAAGGATCACCATCCCCTCGGACTTTTGAGAAAGGGCATAGGTGCGCCGCACCTCTTCATCTCTGCGCTTTTGATCTTCTTGCTGGAGCAACTCTTGCAGATGCTTGTCCATAAGGCCGCCTCAAAATCGGACGGCCTTATCTTAAAAATCCTGGGAAGACCCTTGTTCAAAACAACTTTTCGGGATCCCACGGCAGAAGAAGAGAGGCGAGACTGGTCATCGCCCCTTCCTTCTGTAGAATGGGAAAGCCTCTCTCTAGTTGCAGGCTACAAGGCCCGGACGGACTCTGCCATGACCTCAGCTTCTTTTGCTTTTTCCCCTCGTGTTTTGGATCCCCTTGACCCGCAGGTGCGTCCGGATCCCCAGGGGCGGTTTGGGCCGTTTGGGGGTCGGTTTGTGCCGGAAACCCTGATGAGCGCCCTAACGGAGCTGGAGGAAGCCTTTGAGCATCACTGGCGGGATCCCGACTTTCGCGCCGAGTTTCACAACCTGTTGCGGGATTTTGTTGGGCGGCCCAGCCCCCTTTACTTTGCCCAGCGGCTTACTGAACACTACGGCGGCCCCCAGATCTACCTGAAGCGGGAGGATCTCAACCACACCGGCGCCCACAAGATCAACAACGCCCTTGGCCAAGTGCTGCTGGCGGTGCGCATGGGCAAGCGAAGGATCATTGCCGAGACTGGCGCTGGCCAGCATGGGGTGGCCACGGCAACGGTGTGTGCTCGTTTTGGGTTGGAATGCGTCATCTACATGGGGGCAGTGGACATGGAGCGGCAGGCCCCCAATGTGCAGCGGATGCGCCTGCTGGGCGCTGAGGTAAGGGGGGTCGAATCAGGCACAGCCACCCTCAAAGACGCCCTCTCCGAGGCCATCCGCGACTGGGTAACCAACGTGGAGACCACCCACTACGTCATCGGCACGGTGGCCGGACCCCACCCCTACCCGAAGCTGGTGCGGACCTTTCACGATGTCATCGGCCAGGAGACGCGGCAGCAGTGCCAAGAGAAATGGGGAGGACTGCCGGACGTGCTGCTGGCCTGTGTGGGCGGCGGCTCCAATGCCCTGGGGTTGTTCAACGAGTTTGTTCAGGATCCCCAAGTGCGGCTTATCGGCATCGAGGCTGCCGGGGAGGGCTTGCACACCTCCCGCCACGCTGCTACTCTTAGCCGCGGTCGCATTGGGGTCTTGCACGGGGCCATGAGCTACCTGCTGCAAGATGAAGAAGGCCAGGTGCAGGAGGCCCATTCCATCAGCGCTGGCTTGGATTACCCCGGTGTGGGGCCGGAGCACAGCTACTTCAAGGAGATTGGGCGGGCTGAGTACTACGCAGTTACCGACGACGAGGCGGTAGAGGCGCTGCTGCTGCTGTCGCGCCTGGAGGGGATCATCCCGGCTTTGGAGACGGCCCATGCCCTGGCCTACCTGAAGACTTTGGCCCCCCAGCTTGGCCCCCAGCAGCGGGTGGTGGTCAACTGCTCCGGGCGGGGCGACAAGGATCTGAACACCGTTTTCAAGTACTTGCAGAAGCGGGGGCATAGCCTAGCCTAGAGTTGGGTTGGCAAGATCCTCAGCTCGTGTCCACCTTTGCCATTCGATCGCTCAGCCTGCTGGCCTTGTTTCTGGGGGCAGGGCTAGGGCTGCTGGCCGGATCCCGGCCAGAGGTTTCTGGGCGCGTTGGCGGGATCCCGTCCCCGGCCACGAGTTCCCCGGCAGGCGCCTTGCCCCGCAACGGCGGGACGGAGGGGATCCCTGCTCCCGTCCAGCCGCAACCCTTGCCCAAGACGCTGCCGGCCCTGGCGCGGCAGGCCATCGCCCACTACTTCGCCACTGGCCAGGTGCTGCCTGCTCCAGAAGAGATCCCGCCCCACTGGCGGCGCCCGGCGGGAGTTTTTGTTACGGTGACCAGGGAGGGACGGCCCCGCGGCTGTTGGGGCAGCTTGGATCCCGGCGGCGAGGATCTGGCCAGGGCCACCATCCGGGCGGCGGTGGGGGCTGTTACTCGCGACTGGCGCTATCGGCCCCTGCAACCCGGCGAGCTGGAGTCGGCTTCTATTCAGGTGGCCATCGTGCGACGGGTGGTGCCCATCCCCTCTCTGGAGCAGGTGGATCCCACCCGCATGGGCCTGTTCATTCGCGCGGGGACACGGGGGGCGGTGTTGCTGCCCGGAGAGGCTCTGACGACGGCCTGGCAGCTCTCCACCGCCAAGCAATTGGCCGGGATCCCTGCCGATCAGCCGGTGGAGCTGTTTCGCGTGGAGGCGGAGCTGTTGCATGAGTTCTGAGGCAGAGCGGTGGCTGGCCGCCGTGGTGGGCAACACCCACGTGCGCTGGGGCTGGTTTGCTGGCGAGAGCTTGGTGAAGGTGGAGCAGTTTCCCGCCCACCAACCCCTATCCTGGCCAGAAGAGACGGAGCTGTGGCTAGCTGCCGTTGGCTCTGCCCCTTTGCCGCCCCGATCCCCCTGGGTGCATTGCCTTGAGCTCTCCCAGGTGCCGCTGCGGGATCCCTATCCCGGGCTGGGGCTGGATCGGGCACTGGCTCTGTGGGCCGCCGGGATCCGCTACGGCTGGCCCTGCTTGGTCATCGACGCCGGCACCGCCTTGACCCTGACGGGAGCTGACGCCGAGGGATCCCTGGTGGGAGGAGCGATCCTGCCCGGCCTGGGGTTGCAGGCGCAGGCGCTGGCCGACCACACCGCCCGGCTGCCCAAAGTGGAGTGGGATCCCGGCGCTCCCATACCCCCCCGCTGGGCCAGGAACACTGGGGCCGCCATCCGCAGCGGCATTCTTCATACCCTGCTGGCCGGCTTGCGGGATTTTCTGGCCGACTGGCGCCGCCGCTTTCCCCAAGGCCCGCTGCTAGTAACCGGCGGCGATGGCGAGCTACTCTACCCCCACCTGCGGCCCCTTGACGCAGAGCTGCGCTGGGATCCCCACCTGGTGTTGCGGGGGATTGCCGGCTGCCGTCAGTTGCACCGCGTCGTCCGCAAGCCTTCTGGTGCAGAATAGAAGACAGTCTCTCCCAGCCGCCTGCGAGCGGGCAGCTTCTTGCTCAGGGATCCCATGGCCAACGGCAACTCCTTCGGCGTCTTGTTTTGCGTCACCACCTACGGCGAGTCCCACGGGGGGGCGGTGGGGGTGGTGGTGGACGGCTGCCCGCCGCGGCTGCCCTTGAGCGAGGCCGACATCCAGGCGGAGCTGGATCGGCGCCGTCCCGGCCAGAGCCACATCACCACGCCGCGCCAGGAGGCGGATCGCTGCCAGATCCTCTCCGGGGTTTTCCAAGGCTTTACCCTCGGCACCCCCATCCACATCCTGGTGCGCAACCAGGACGCCCGCCCCCAGGATTACAGCGAGATGGCCACCACCTTCCGCCCTTCCCATGCCGATGCCACCTACCAGGCCAAGTACGGCATCCGCAACTGGCAGGGGGGAGGGCGGGCCTCGGCGCGGGAGACCATTGGCCGGGTGGCCGCCGGGGCCATCGCCAAGAAGATCCTGCGCCTGGCAGCAGGGGTAGAGATCCTGGCCTATGTGCAGCGGGTCCAAGACGTAGAGGCCCAGGTGGATCCCAGCTCCGTGACGGCGGAGCAGGTGGAAGCCAACATCGTCCGCTGCCCCGATCCAGCCGCGGCGGCGGCGATGATTGAAAAAATTGAAGCAGCGGCGCGGGAAGGAGATTCTCTCGGGGGAGTGGTGGAATGTGTGGCCCGCAATGTGCCCCGCGGGCTGGGCTGCCCGGTGTTCGACAAATTGGAGGCCGACCTGGCCAAGGCGGTGATGTCGCTGCCGGCCAGCAAGGGGTTTGAGATCGGTTCGGGGTTTGCCGGCACCTACCTGACGGGCAAGCAGCACAACGACGAGTTCTACATGACCCCCAGCGGCTGGCGCACCCGCAGCAACCGCTCCGGCGGCATCCAGGGGGGCATCAGCAACGGGGAAGACATCGTCCTGCGGGTGGCCTTCAAGCCCACCGCCACCATTGGCCAGCCCCAAAGCACCGTCACCCTCGACGGGCAGGAGACGGTTTTGGCGGCGCGGGGGCGCCACGATCCCTGCGTGCTGCCGCGGGCGGTGCCGATGGTGGAGGCGATGGTGGCTTTGGTGCTCTGTGACCATCTGCTGCGCCACCACGCCCAGTGCCGATCCCTGGCCTTGCCAGAGGTGCCCATTCCCGCCGTTCCCCTGCCCCACAGCTAGCGGCAGCCGGTCGGAGTCCTTGTATCCTAAGAAAGAGGCGGGATCCCTGTTCATGGCCAAGGCCAAAACCGTCTGGGAGTGCAGCCAGTGCGGCGAGCGCTACCCCAAGTTTTTGGGCCGCTGCGACAACTGTGGCGCCTGGAACACGCTGACGGAGGTGGTCGTCGCCCCCTCTTCTAAGTCTGGGCCACCGCAGCGGCTCGTTCCCCAGCGCAGCCGCGGCAACGGGATGCCCCTGTCGGCCCTTCCCCTCTCCCAAGTCTCCTCGGAGAGCCACCCCCGCCTCTCCTCTGGCTCCGGCGAGTTCGACCGGGTGTTGGGAGGTGGCATCGTGCCGGGATCCCTGGTGTTGATCGGCGGCGATCCAGGCATTGGCAAGAGCACCCTGCTGCTGCAGACTGCTGCGCATCTCGCCAAGCGGGGGCCCATCTTGTACGTGTCGGGGGAGGAATCGGCCCAGCAGATCAAGCTGCGCGCCGCTCGCATTAGCGGGACGGAGTCCTTGCGGCTGGGGATAGAAAGCGAGCAGCTCTACCTATTGGCGGAAACCGACCTGGAGGCCATTGTGGCCGAGATCCAGGCCCTACAGCCCCAGGTGGCGATCATCGACAGCATCCAGGCCATCTTCTGGGGGCAGCTCAGCTCGGCGCCGGGATCCGTTTCCCAGGTGCGGGAATGCGCCGGCCTCTTGATGCGAGTGGCCAAAAAACTGGGGGTGGCCCTGCTCATCGTTGGCCATGTTACCAAAGATGGATCCCTGGCCGGGCCCAAGGTGCTGGAGCACCTGGTGGACACCGTCTTGTACTTTGAGGGGGATCGCTTTCAGAGCCACCGCCTGCTGCGCGCCGTCAAAAACCGCTTTGGGGCGGCCCAGGAAATCGGCGTTTTCGAGATGACCGCCTCTGGCTTGGTGGAGGTGGACAATCCCTCGCAGCTTTTTTTGAGCAGCCGGGATCAGGCCACGCCGGGAACGGCCACCATCGTCGCCTGTGAGGGCACCCGCCCCTTGGTGGTGGACGTGCAGGCCCTGGTCAGCCCCACCAGCTACAGCTCCCCCCGCCGCACCGCCACCGGCATCGAGCTCAACCGCTTTTTGCAGATCTTGGCGGTGCTGGAAAAACGGGTGGGGATCCCGCTTTCCAAATACGACGCCTACATTGCCTCCGCCGGCGGCATCCAGGTGGCCGAGCCAGCTGCCGACTTGGGGGTGGCGGTGGCCGTGGCCGCCAGCTTCCGAGATCGCCAGGTGGATCCCTTTACGGTCTTGATCGGCGAGGTGGGCCTGGGGGGACAGGTGCGCCCGGTGGCGCAGTTGGAGCAGCGCCTCAAGGAAGCCGCCAAGCTGGGGTTCCGCCACGCCATCATCCCCAACAGCCTCGTTTTGGCCGACTCTGGCCTGCGCTTGAGCCGGGTGCAGCGGGTGTTGGAAGCTCTGCTGGTGGCTCTGCCCAGCTCCGAGCCTGGCCAGTGAGAAGGGATCCCCAACTTGCCCAGTTGGGCGGTCGAGCTCCGCCAAGAACCAAGCTACGGGAAAATGTCATAGAATAAAGGTTTGTGCGACAACAGCAACCGGATCCCGGCCCGGATGGGCACACTATCCTACAGACCCTGGCGCAAGAGACTGACCTAAGGATCGACCTATGGCGTTGGTAGCCCTGTTTCTTTTCGTGGTGTACCTGATCGTCTCCAGCTTGAACGCCCAGGCGGAGCGCTAGCTGCTTTCCAAAAGGGATCCGGCCAAAGCTGAGGAGGTCGGGCAGGATTTTTTGTCTCTTGCCCCGCTCCAGGAGGCAGGCCCTCGGCCCAGGGTTGGGCTTCTATCTCTGGTGTGGATTGGAGAAGCTCTCTGGTCGCCTTTTTCCCCAAAACCTTTGCTACCCTCGAGATGGTTCGATATCGGCTCGATTGACCAACAACCGAGCAGTCGCTAGCAGCGGCCCTGCAAAGGATCCCGGCATCATGGTTTCTGCACCTTCTAGCCCCCTCAAGCCCTCGACGCCGGCAGCGGAGTTTCCACCGCCGCCCCCACCCGATATCAGTGACCTGGTGATCGAGGACGACCAGCCTGTGGACAGCATCTACTCGGAGAAGCTGCAGCGCCTGCTCACGAGCGCCCTCTACGCCTCCTTTCAGCCCAGAGCCAAAGACAGCGGCGAGCCGATCCCCTTCCTGGCCACGGCCAACGTCGGCCTGTTCTACGCCCTCAAGCAGCCGCCGCTCGTGCCCGATGTCATGCTCAGCCTGGAGGTAGCTCCCCCCGCCAGCTTCGAGCGCAAGGAAGATCGCACCTACTTTGTCTGGGAGATGGGCAAGCCTCCCGACGTGGTCATTGAGATTGTCTCCAACCGCGAGGGAGAAGAGCTGGGCCGCAAACTCAGGGACTACGCCCGCGCCGGCGTGGGCTACTACGGGGTTTACGATCCTTTGCGGCAACTGCGGGAGCTGCAGGGATCCCCACTGGTTCTTTTTCAGCGGCGGGGGGGAGAGTTGGTTCCCTTCGATTCCACCTGGCTGGAGGAGATTGGCCTGGGCTTGACCCTCTGGCAGGGATCCTTCGAGGGCGTCAACACGGAATGGCTGCGCTGGTGTGACCGAGAGGGCCAAGTTTTACCCACCGGCGACGAAAAGGCCGCCCTAGAGCAGCAGCGGGCCGAGAGAGAACGCCAACGGGCTGAAAGAGAACGCCAACGGGCCGAAAGACTTTTGGAGCTGCTGCGTTCCCACGGGATCGCGCCGCCGGAAGCGTAAAAAAGGATCCCGTCCGTCCCTGAAATCCTCTATCCCTTTTACCCCTATGTCCACTCTCCCCAGCAGCAGCGAAGCTGCCCAACGGGCCGCCCGCCTGGAAAAGGCCCGCCACCTGCAGGAGCAAGGGATCCTGCCCTACGCCTATTCTTTCCCGGTTACCCACTTGGCTGCCGAGTTGCAGGCGCAATTTGCCGATCTCGAGCCCGGCGCCGAGCGGGAGGATGTGCAGGTGGCGGTGGCCGGGCGGATCCGGGCGCGGCGGGTCATGGGCAAACTGGCCTTCTTTACCCTGCAGGATCGCTCTGGCACCATCCAGCTCTACCTGGAAAAGCAACGGCTGACGCAGCACATGGGGGAGCTGGCCTTCAAGAACCTGGACAAGCTGCTTGACGTGGGCGATTGGCTGGGGGCCAAGGGCTGTCTCAAGCGCACCGAGAAAGGGGAGCTGTCGGTGCGGGTGGACGAGTACCAGGTGCTGACCAAGGCCCTGCTGCCCCTGCCCGATAAGTGGCACGGCCTACGGGATGTGGAGAAACGCTACCGCCAGCGCTACGTTGACCTCATCGTCAACCCCGAGGTCAAGCAAACCTTGCTCGACCGGGCCAAGATCGTCCGCTCCCTGCGGCAGACCCTGGAGGAGCGGGGCTTTGTGGAGATCGAGACGCCGGTGCTGCAGGTGATCCCCGGCGGGGCGGAGGCGCGTCCCTTCATCACCCACCACAACGCCCTGGATCTAGATCTCTACTTGCGCATTGCCACCGAGCTGCACCTGAAGCGGCTGGTGGTGGGCGGGATCGAGCGGGTGTACGAAATTGGGCGAGTCTTTCGCAACGAGGGCATCTCCACCCGCCACAACCCGGAGTTTACCTCGCTGGAGGCCTACCAAGCCTTTGCCGACTACCACACGATGATGGAGCTGACCGAAGCCCTGGTCTGCAACGCCGCCCTGGCAGTGCGGGGATCCCTGCAAATTACTTACCAAGGGGAGACCATTGACCTCACCCCACCCTGGCGGCGGGTAACGATCCAGGAGTTGGTGGAGGAGGCCACCGGCATCTTCATCGACGTGGAAAAGGGATCCACCGCCGAGCTCTTGCCCGCCCTGGCCCAGCAGGGGATCCCCGATCTCTCCCCCCACGACTCCCCTGGCAAGCTGTTGGTCAAAGCCTTCGAGCACTGCTGCGAGAGCCGCCTGCGCCAGCCGACCTTTGTTCTCGACTATCCCCTGGAGGTGTGTCCGCTCACCAAGCCCCACCGCAGCAAGCCGGGGTTGGCGGAGCGCTTCGAGCTGTTTATCGTCGGGCGGGAGACGGCCAACGCCTACTCGGAGCTGACCGACCCGGTGGATCAGCGGCAGCGGCTGGAGGCCCAGGCGGCCCTGAAGGCAGCCGGAGACGAAGAGGCCCACTTTTTGGACGAAGACTTCCTCACTGCCCTGGAGTACGGCCTTCCCCCCACCGGTGGCCTGGGCATCGGCATCGACCGTCTGGCGATGCTGCTGTGCGACGCTGCCAGCATCCGCGATGTCATCGCCTTCCCCCTGCTGCGACCGGAGACGGGAGAAAGCCCCTGAATAGGGGCCTAGGCCACAAGGGCATGGTTTAGGGGAGTTACATCATCCCCGCACCGCCGGAGCGGCTCGCTCCTGTTTTCGTCTTGGGTTCGGGCTTTTCCACCACAATGGCTTCGGTGGTGAGGTACATGGCGGCGATGGAAGCGGCATTCTGCAGCGCCGAGCGTACGACCTTGGCCGGATCCACGATCCCCTGAGCAAACATGTCCACATAGGTGCCCGTCAGGGCATCAAAGCCAAAGGGCATCTCCTTCTCCAGAACCTTTTCCACCACCACCGACCCCTCCAGGCCAGCGTTGTGGGCAATCTGATAGAGCGGCGCCTGCAAAGCCCGGCAGACAATGTCCGCCCCCACCTGCTCTTCTGCGTTCAAGTTGGCCTTGAAGGCCGGGATCCCTTTGGAAAGATGCAGCAACGTTGCCCCGCCACCGGGGACGATCCCTTCCTCCACTGCCGCCCGCGTGGCGTTGAGGGCATCTTCAATGCGCAGCTTGCGGTCTTTAAGCTCCGTTTCAGTGGCAGCTCCCACCTTGATCACCGCCACCCCACCGGCCAGCTTGGCGATCCGCTCCTGCAGCTTCTCGCGGTCGTACTCGGAATCGGTGGTCTCCAGTTGCTTGCGGATCTGGGCCACCCGTTTCTCCACCGCCGCCTTGGTGCTGCCGTCGGTCACAATGGTGGTCTTGTCTTTGGTAACGGTAATCTTGCGGGCCACCCCCATCATGTCCAGGGTGACGTTCTCCAGCTTGATGCCGATATCCTCGGAGATGAGCTGCCCACCGGTGAGGATGGCAATGTCCTCCAACATGGCCTTGCGCCGATCCCCAAAAGCCGGCGCCTTCACCGCCACCGCGTTCAACACCCCCCGCAGCTTGTTGACCACCAAAGTGGCCAGGGCTTCTCCCTCCACATCCTCGGCAATCACCAGCAGCGGCCGTCCCTCTCGCGCTACCCGCTCCAGAACAGGCACCAGATCCTGAAGATTGGAGAGCTTATTACTGGTGATGAGCAGATAGGCATTTTCGTATTCGGCCACCATCCGCTCCGTATCGGTGACGAAATAGGGGGAAATGTAGCCGCGGTCGAACTGCATCCCTTCGACAACTTCCAATTGGGTTTCCAAGGACTTGGACTCTTCGACCGTAATCACCCCATCTCGCCCCACGGCATCCATGGCCCTGGCGATCATCTCCCCCACTTCCGGGTCGTTGCCGGCAGAGATGGTAGCTACCTCGGCGATGTTCTTGCGGCCTTCCACAGGCTTAGCTTGAGCGGCAATTTGCTCCACCAGGTAGGCAGTGGTCTTCTCGATGCCGCGCCGCAAAGCTACAGGGTTGGCTCCTGCCGAAATATTCTTCAACCCCTCCTGCACCATGCTCTGGGCCAAAATGGTGGCTGTGGTGGTGCCGTCTCCGGCCACGTCGTTGGTCTTGGTGGCCACTTCCCGCATCAGCTGGGCACCGGTGTTCTCCAAAGGATCCGCCAATTCAATTTCCTTGGCAATGGTGACCCCGTCGTTGACGATCTGGGGGGCGCCGAACTTTTTCTCCAGAAGGACGTTGCGCCCTTTCGGGCCAATGGTAACCTTAACTGCATCCGCCAGTTGATTGATGCCCTGCTCCAATGCCTTGCGGGCCTCTTCCCTAAACAGAATCTGTTTTGCCATAGAATCCCCGATCCTCTTAGTTTCAACTGGGCCGCTTAGCGCTGCCAGGCGGAGTGGGATCCCAGAAGGGCCCCGGCGATCCATTGGCTTGGCCGAGCCCAAAGTTAGCACTCTGAAATCCCGAGTGCTAATCTAGCCCAAAAGCAGGATCCCCATCAAGATGGGTTGGGTTTGGAGTCGCGGCCTCGGCGGGGAGGGGAGAGCTAGGCGTTGCCGCCGATGAGGATGTCGGGGAACTGGGCTTGGGCTTCGCTGATGGGGCGCTCGCGTCCGCCGTTTTGCCAGTAGTTGATCAGTTCAGTGGCTTGGTTGAGTAGAGTGATGCGATCTTCCTCGCTGATCCAAGTTTTGCTCTCCAGCTCGGCTTTGAGCTGTTCCCAGGCGTCATCCCGCGGCCAGAAAAAGTAGCGGGTGAGGGGGCTGCGGTTTTTGGCCACCACCTGATCCACGGCGATGGCCAAATCGTTTTCCAGCCAGAGGGCTTTCAGGGCAAATTTCGGCAAGGCTCTTTTCTCCTTTGCAGGACTCGACAGATCACACACTGGCCCGGCCTGAGCCGGGCAACCTTCTATTCTGACATAAGTCTTGCTACCTCAGTGGATAGGCCAGCTCAGCCCTGTTTAGGTCTTGGGGCAAAAGCGCTTAGATCGCACAGGGCTGTTTCCCCTTTCAGCACCAAATCCCTCAGGATGGCGGCGCTAATCGGGGCCAGCAACACTCCATTGCGGTAGTGGCCGGTGGCAACCAAAAGATTGACATAGCCGGGAGCCGGCCCCAGAATGGGGGCGCGCTGCCCCAGCGGTCGGGGTCGATGGCCGGCCCAGTGCTCCAGCAGGGTGGCTTCGGCTAGGGCCGGGCAGATGCCGATGGCGTGGGCCAGCAGATCCTGTAAGGCCAGCAGCGTCGGCTGGGGATGGGGGGCCTGAAACTCCACGGTTGCCCCCACCCACAGGGATCCATCCCCCAGGGGGACCAGATGCAGATCCTCGTCGCTGACCACCGGCCCCAGGGGGATCCCCGCCGCTTTGACCCGCAGAGCCTGGCCTTTGACCGCCTGCAGAGGGATCCGCAAGCCCAGCTCCTCGGCCAGAGGGGAGCTGTCCAGGCCGGCAGCGAGAACGACATGGCCTGCCGAGAAGGCGAAGGCTGGCGTATAAACTGCCTGTAGGCGAAAGGGAGGATCCGGGCTGCGCTGCATCTTCTGAACCGGCTGATGGAAGAAGAAGCGGCAGCCTCTGCGTTGGGCTGCTTCCACAAGCGCCTGCGTAAGGAGGCGGGGTTGGATCTGCCGATCTTGGGGAGAGTAGAGGGCTCCCCCCAGGTCGCTGCGCAAACCTGGCTGCAGGGATCC
Source organism: Synechococcus sp. RC10A2 (assembly GCF_047502605.1). Classification (NCBI taxonomy): domain Bacteria; kingdom Bacillati; phylum Cyanobacteriota; class Cyanophyceae; order Synechococcales; family Synechococcaceae; genus Synechococcus; species Synechococcus sp. RC10A2. The sequence continues at coordinate 1,292 of NZ_JANSHP010000044.1, read as the reverse complement.
CACTTCGCCAGGGCTGAGAAACTCCAGGCGGTAACCTGCTTGCCGGCGAGCCGCCAGGGTTGCTTGCCAAGCGTCCACTTCCTCCTCCCGGAGGAGCTTGAGGATGCCGTGCCGATTGACGGGCAAAGTCCGACCCAAGTCGGCTTCCAGCCGCGCAATCAGGGGATCGAACTGCTCCAGGCTTTTCAGGCGCAACTGCACCACCTCCCCATCTGGCTGGCGGCTGCAGATCCCCATCAACACCCCCAACGAGGCCCCGGTGGCGCCTGAGGCCGGATCCCTGGCGTCGATCCCAACCACCGATAGCCCTGCTGTGGCCAATTCGTAGGCGATGGCACAGCCCACCACCCCACAGCCGATCACCAAAACGTCGCAGTTCAAGGTTCCTCCTCAAAGAGAGCCCTTTTGCCGTGATACCCCATTCTGCGGGCGGGATCCCTTCTGGAGAGCGGCCAGCTTTGCCGCCCTTGTCCTCTGCGGCAAAAAGTAGGGGAAACGGCGAAGATGTCGACATCCCCGACTGCCTTTGCCCATGGATACTGAACTGCTGCTGCCCGATGTCGCTGATCTGGTCACTGAGGACGATACCCCGGCGGATAACTTTGCCTCTGAAAAGCAACAGCGCCTCCTGACTGGCTCGCTCTACAGCTCTCTGCCCCACAAAACCTTCCTGGCAGCAGCCAATGTCGGGATCTACACAACCCCCAGTCGCCCCCCGATTGTGTCGGATGTTTTTCTCAGCCTGGATGTCACGGTGCCGGAACAATGGTGGGAGAAGCAGAACCGGTGCTATCTGCTCTGGCAATTTGACAAGCCGCCGGATGTGGTGATCGAGATTGTCTCCAACCGCGAAGGCGACGAGCTAGGTGGCAAGTTCAGCCGCTACGAGCAGATGCGGGTCAGCTACTACGTGGTTTTTGATCCCAACCACGAGCTGGGATCCGAGGAGCTGCGCCTTTTTGAGCTGCGGGGCCGCCACTATGCGGAAATGACCGAGACCTGGCTGGAACAGGTGGAGCTGGGCCTGAGGCTGTGGGACGGAGTTTTCGAGGGGAAACAAGCCCGCTGGCTGCGCTGGTGCGATGCCAAAGGGCAGTTGCTTTTGACGGGAGATGAGCGGGCCGAGCTGGAACGCCAACGAGCCGAACAGGAACGCCAGCGGGCCGAGCGTCTGGCAGCAAGGTTGCGGGCTTTGGGCGAGGATCCGGATCTGGAGAGGTGACGTACTCCCGCACTTATGCTGACGCATAGAGTGCAGGCTTCCCAGTGACTCCTGCCCAATGGCAGGACAT